>JAFWXG010000006.1 GCA_017523005.1 Clostridia bacterium | reverse complement strand
GAAAACTATTTTGCGGATAAAATGTTTTTTTCAAGCAAAGGTATAAGTGAGAATTCAATTATCTATGAGAGTAATGAACAAGAATGTTTTATAAAACAGAGAATGCTTAAAAATTCTCACACAAGATATTATTTGTGTGATAAATCAAAAGTTGACAGAGTGGGTTATATGAAACTTTCGTCATTTGACCAGATAGATTATCTTATTACCAATGCAGAAATTGATGGAACTTTTAAAAACTCATTAGAAGAATTTGAAGTGAAAGTTATTAAAGCTTAAAATATATATTTCAGGAGGATAAAAATATGTTAGTAAACATGAACGAAGTTTTAAGACCTGCGAAACAAAATAAATATGCAGTAGGTTTGTTTAACGCAGTAAACCTTGAACTTGCAAGAGGTATTATCAACGCCGCAGAAGCAACACGCTCTCCGGTTATTATGGGTACAGCTGAAGTGTTGTTGCCATACGGCCCATTGGAAGAAGTATCATATTACTTAATTCCTATGGCTAAAAAGGCATCTGTGCCTGTTGTAGTTCATTTAGACCATGGTCTTAAGTATGAAACTTGTGTTAAAGCATTAGAATTAGGCTTTACATCAGTTATGTATGACTGCTCTACAGATACATACGAAGAAAATGTAAGAAGAGTAAAAGAAATGGCAGAAATTGCACATTCTTATGGTGCAACTATCGAGGGTGAGCTTGGTCATGTAGGCGATAACGAAGGCTCTGCAGAGGGAAGCTCTCATTTGGCAGACCCATCACAGTTCTTTACCGATCCAAAACTTGCAAAAGACTTTGTTGAAAAGACAAAAGTTGATGCTTTGGCAATCGCGGTAGGTAACGCACACGGTGCATATAAACTCCCGCCTAAACTCGACTTTGAAAGAATTCGTACAATCGCAAACACAGTAGATGTACCGTTGGTATTGCACGGTGGTTCAGGTCTTACAGATAACGACTTCAAACAGGCTATTCAGGAAGGTATCAGCAAAGTTAATATCTTTACAGATATCAATGTAGCAGCAGTTGAAGCGGAATTCCAGAGATTCCACAGCATGGATAAAGGCCTTATCGACCTTATTCCTGCGGCAGTTGAAGCTGTTAAACAGGAAAGTATGAAGAAAATGCAGTTGTTTGGCAGTGACGGAAAAGGCGATTTAAACAAAGCTTCAGTTACTCCTGATAACATCGAAATGATTACAAAGCTTGTTGCAGCAGAAGTTGCAAAATATTTAAAGAAATAAGTTTTTAAAAGCCATCATAAGATGGCTTTTATTTTTTTGCAATTATTGACAAACCTATAAAAATATGGTAACATTAGGTGTTATCGGCATAACATAAATTGAGGTGAAATAATGATTTGCAATAATATATTAGATGCGATGGGAAACACTCCCTTAATCCGATTAAATCATATGACAGACGAAGACAGTGCAGAAATTTTAGTGAAGTTTGAAGGGTTGAATGTTGGAGGTTCAATTAAAACTCGCACAGCGTACAATATGATTTTAGAAGCAGAAAAACAGGGAATTATCAACAAAGATACTGTTATTGTTGAGCCGACAAGTGGAAATCAAGGCATAGGACTTGCACTTGTAGGTGCTGTAAG
>JAFWXG010000077.1 GCA_017523005.1 Clostridia bacterium | reverse complement strand
GACACAGGGATTTTCAGTCCCTTGCTCTACCAACTGAGCTACAGAGGCACATCGCTTATAAAAAATGAAATGGCGACTCGGATGGGGCTCGAACCCACGACCTCCGCCGTGACAGGGCGGCGCTCTAACCAACTGAGCTACCGAGCCATTTCTTGGTGGGAATTACAGGGCTCGAACCTGTGACCCTCTGCTTGTAAGGCAGATGCTCTCCCAGCTGAGCTAAACTCCCATGTACCGCTTCACTTCCAGCGACAACCAATATTATAGCAAGAAAATATTTGTTTGTCAAGCATTTTTTTAAATTTTTTTATTTTTTTTAAAAGTTCTTGTTTAACCCTTACATTTATAGTATAATAAGTGCAAATAATATTTATACATAGGAGGGATTTAAGCATGGCTTTTGACGCTTCGGTTATCCGCTGTCTTGCGATAGAGCTTAACCAAAAATTAAAGGGCGGTAAAATTGATAAAATTCATCAACCGCAAAAGGATGAGCTTTATTTAGTGTTTCGCACATTCAAAGAGTCTTTTCGCTTAAGAATAAGCGTTACTCCTGCGTGTCCGCGTCTTAACTTGACCTCCGACAAGTATGAAAATCCTCCCGCTCCGCCAATGTTTTGTATGCTCTTAAGAAAGCATTTAGGCGGTGGCAGACTTATTCAGGTTGAGCAAATCGGGTTTGAGCGAATTTTAATTTTCCACATAGAAAGCTATGACGAGCTTGGTGATTTGTCTGTCAAAAAACTTATTGTTGAAATCATGGGCAAGCACAGTAACATTATATTGGTAAACAAGGAAGACAAAATTATAGACTCAATAAAAAGAATTGACATTTCTTTAAGTTCTGTGCGTCAGGTGTTGCCGGGACTTACTTACCATCTCCCACCCAATGACAGAAAAAATCCGCTCATTTCCCCATTGGAAGAAGATTTATCAGACAAGCGTGAGCCTGAAAAAGAATTGACCAAAATCTATTCAGGGATAAGCCCACAGCTTGCTGGGGAAATTTTAAGAACAGGCTTTGACAATGTAATTGAAAAAATTAAAAATAATGAATTTTCGCCCTGTATTATTTTAGACAGCAAGGACAATGCTGTAGATTTTTCTGCTATAGCTGTCACTCAATACGGGCAGGAATTTAAAATTGTACCTGATGAAAGCATTTCGGGTGTTGTTGATACATTTTACAGACAGAAAGCACATTCTGCTCTCTTAAAACGATTATCAGCAGAGCTATTGCGACTTGTCAGCAATAATATTGAGCGTTGCGAAAAGAAATTAAGTATTTTTGAGCGTCAAATTCAAGACTCACAAAAGAAAGACACCTATAAAATCTATGGCGAGCTTATTACCGCCAACCTATACAAAATCAAGTACGGCGACAAAGAAGTTGTAGCTGACAACTATTATGACGGAACTGAAGTTACAATTCCGCTTGACGAAAATTTATCTCCTGCAAAAAACGCACAGAGATATTATACTAAATACACCAAAGCCAAAACCGCCGAAGAACAGGCAATTATCCAGAAAAAGAAGACTGAAAAGGAGCTTAAATATTTAGAGTCTGTGGCAGATGAAATTGCGCGTGCCGACTCTCCGTCTGATATAGCAGAAATAAAAGAAGAGTTGCGCGAAACGGGATACATCTCAGCAGACACATCAAAACGAAAGAAAAAGGATTTACCTTTAAGTCCTATAGAATTTGAAATTGATGGCTACACAGTGCTGGTTGGCAGAAATAACCGCCAAAACGATTATTTAACCTTAAAAATGGCAAGAAGTACAGATATCTGGCTACACACCAAAGATATCCCAGGTTCTCATGTTATTATTCGCAAAAAGCAAGACGAAGAAATTCCCGATGCCGTGATAGAAAAAAGTGCAATTTTAGCTGCAAGGCACTCCAAAGCGAAAAACTCATCAAAGGTTGCAGTGGACTACACAACAGTTAAAAATGTGAAAAAGCCGTCTGGCGCAAAACCGGGCATGGTAATTTATGACCATTACTACACAATCTATGTAAATCCAACTGAATAAAAAAACTGTGGCTCATGCCACAGTTTTTTATATTGTAATTGTATTTTTATATTTGTTGTGCATTGATGTATCAAGGTCGGCGATATGTTCAAGTGAAAAGCCTGTTCCCACTGCAACGCATGAGCCTGCGTCTTCTGCAACTTCAACCTTAATACCTGTTTCTCTTTGCAACAGCTTGTCAAGTCCGTAAATAAGACTTCCTCCGCCCGTTAAGGTAATACCCCTCGTACTGATATCGCCGATAAGCTCTGGCGGTGTGTTTTCCATAACTGTATGGATTGCCTCGCAAATTCTCGATACCGGTTCTTCAAACGCCTCGAAAGTTTCTTCCGAAGAAATTGTAATGGACTGCGGAAGACCAGTGATTAAACTTCTTCCCTTTACAGTGCAGCTTACAGGTTCGTCCCTGAAATACACACTTCCTACCTGCTTTTTGATTTCCTCAGCTGTTCTGTCGCCTATTGCGATATTATATTTTTTGCGAAGATACTTAATAAGTGCCTCGTCAAACTTATCCCCTGCGATTTTAATGGACTCACTCGTTACAATTCCGCCCATGGAAATTACCGCAACATCAGTAGTTCCGCCGCCGATATCCACAATCATAGAGCCGTAAGGCTTTGCAATATCAATACCCGCACCGATTGCGGCTGCAATTGGTTCTTCAATTATATGAACACTTCTTGCGCCTGCGTGCATGGTTGCATCAACTACCGCCCTCTGCTCAACTTCTGTAACACCGCTCGGTACGCAAACGATTACTCTTGGTTTAAAGAGTTTTGACGGATTAACCTTGCCGATAAAATATTTAAGCATTTTCTCGGTTGACTCATAATCTGAAATTACACCGTCTTTAAGGGGTTTTATCGCAACGATATTCCCAGGTGTTCTTCCAATCATCTCCTGAGCCTCCAAACCAACCTTAACTACTCTTCCGTTATTTTTATCAATAGCAACAACCGACGGTTCACGGATTACAATACCCTTGTCCTTTACATAAACCAAAACGGTTGCTGTGCCTAAATCAATACCGATATCAGTGCCAAAGCTTACCATCTTTTTGAAAAATTCGACCATGCCATAAACCTCCTTACTGCATAAGGCTTCGTCTTGTCTTGTTATTATACATGAATTTATACTAAATTGCAAATGTTTTTTAAAAATTGTTGCACTTTTAACAAAAAGGTTGTATAATAAAGACATCTTTAAACTAAGGCGGTGCGTTATGCAGTACATAAAAATCAAAGAACGCATTAAAGAGTTATCAAAAACTGATAATGTTGATTTAATTTGCGTGAGCAAATATCATACAATAGAAGAAATCAAGGAAGTCTATGACTTAGGGCAAAGGGATTTCGGCGAGAACAAGGTTCAGGACCTTATATTAAAGGCAGATACTCTCCCTAAAGACATCAAATGGCACTTGCTGGGGCATTTACAGACCAATAAAGTTAAGGCGGTTGTGGGAAAAGTTCATTTAATTCACTCACTTGACAGTATTCATCTTGCAGAAGAAATACAAAAGCAGTCTGAAAAGCAAGGGGTTGTTACCAACTGTCTGGTGCAGGTAAATTCCACCATGATTGCTGACCGCTTCGGTGTGCCGTATGAGGAGTTAGATGCGTTTATAGACGAGGTTTCAGCATTTAAAAATATTAAGCTGATGGGAATTATGGGAATGGCTCCCAAAGACCAAGACCCAATACCCTATTTTCAGAAATTAAGACAAGCCTTTGAAAATTCCAAACTAAAAGACGGAATTTTGTCTATGGGCATGAGTGCAGACTTTGAGCAAGCAATACTTTGCGGTTCAACAATGGTAAGAATAGGAAGAATTATTTTTGAGTAAAGGAGAATTTTTAATATGAAATACATAGTATTTTTAGGTGACGGAATGGCAGATTTCCCATGCGAAGAATTAAACGGTAATACACCTTTGGAGCTTGCAAAAAAACCTAATATGGACTTTTTTGCTAAAAACGGTGTTTGCGGTATGGCAAAAACTGTGCCTGACGGCATGAAACCTGGTAGTGACACCGCAAATTTATCTGTTATGGGCTATGCTCCCGAAGTATATTACACAGGCCGTTCGCCGTTAGAGGCGGTATCTGTTGGTGTTCCGCTCAACGACACCGATATCACATTCCGTGCAAATTTAGTACACATTTCAGAAGACGAGCCGTACGCAGAAAAAACAATGATTGACTACAGCTCTGATGAAATTACAACTGAAGAAGCCCACATTTTAATAAACGATTTGGCAAAGGAATTAAATACTGATGAATTGCAGTTGTTCCCGGGCTTTTCGTACAGACATATTTTGGTATGGCGTGACGGAACACTCGATTTTGATTTAACTCCTCCGCATGATATTTCTGACAAAAAAGTTACAGAATATCTGCCCAAAGGAAGTAAAGCAACTGTTTTACAGGATATAATGGAAAAAAGCTATGAGATATTAAAAAATCATCCTGTAAACTTAAGCCGTAAAGAGCGTGGTTTACGCACAGCTAACAGCTTATGGATTTGGGGCGAAGGCAAAAAGGCTACTCTCCCGCCGTTTGAAGAACTCTATGGCGTAAAAGGCGGCGTTGTTTCTGCGGTTGACTTGATTAAAGGTATTGGTCTTTCTGCAAAAATGACTTGCCCCGATATCGAGGGTGCAACAGGTAATATTCACACAAACTTTGACGGCAAGGCTCAAACTGCGATAGAACTTTTAAAAGACCACGATATGTTATATGTGCATTTAGAAGCGCCTGACGAGTGCGGTCACAGACACGAAGTAGAAAACAAAGTTAAATCGATAGAACTTATTGACGAAAAAATTATTTCTCCCATTATTTCCTATTTAAAAGAGAATAATGAAGATTACAGAGTTTTATTGATGCCTGACCACCCAACTCCATTAGTTCTTCGCACCCATGTTTCTGACCCTGTACCATTTGTAATTTATGACAGCAGAAAACATGAAAACGGCGCAATCTCCTACACCGAAAAAGAATGCGAAAAAACAGGTCTTTATGTTGATAAAGCCTCTGATTTAATGAAAACTTTAATAACAAAATAATTTAAAAAGGGAATTTCGTTTGAAATTCCCTTTTTTTAATCAAGTTCGGCTTTGCCTGTGTAAAGCTCGTAATATTTGCCTTTTTGTGAGAGTAGCTCGTCGTGAGTTCCTCTTTCTATTACCTCGCCTTTTTCAAGCACTAAAATTAAGTCTGCATTTCTTACTGTTGAAAGTCTGTGAGCAATTACAAAAGTTGTCCTGTTTTTCATAAGCCTATCCATACCGTGCTCAATGTGGCGTTCTGTTCTTGTATCAACCGAGCTTGTCGCCTCGTCCAAAACCAAAATAGGTGCATGGCTTATGGCTGCGCGGGCAATATTAAGAAGCTGTCTTTGACCTTGCGAAAGGTTTGCGCCATCGCCTTCTAAATAAGTGTTATAGCCGTTTTCCAATCTCTCAATAAAGCTGTGCGCAGACGCAGTCTTTGCGGCAGAGATTACTTCTTCGTCAGTCGCATCGGGGCGTCCGTACCTGATATTTTCCATTACTGTTCCGCTGAAAAGGTGTGTATCCTGCAGAACCATAGCAATATTTTTTCTTAAAAAATCCCGCTCTAAATTGTAAATGCTTACCCCGTCAATTAAAATTTCGCCCTCGTCGATATCATAAAAGCGGTTTAAAAGGTTTGTGATTGTCGTTTTTCCTGCGCCCGTAGAGCCTACAAACGCAATCTTTTGTCCCGGAAGAGCCTCAAGAGAAATAGATTTTAAAATCTGTTTTTCTATTGTGTATCCAAACGACACATTTTTTAGCAAAACATTTCCTTTTATATCCATTTCACTAATCGCTGTAGTGCTGTCTTTCTGTTCTGGTTGTTCGTCCATTACAGAGAACACTCTCTCTGCCCCCGCAAGTGCGGAAAATATTGCTGCCGCCTGCATGGAAATTTCATTTATCGGGCGGGCAAAATGACGGGCAAAATTTAAAAATACTGTAAGTCCGCCGATATCAAATTTTTGTAATGCACAAAGCACACCGCCGATACCTGCGGTAAGTGCATAGGTAACCTGACTTAAATTGCCCAAAACAGGCCCCATAATTCCGCCGTAAAACTGTGCATAAACCTGTTTATCTCTTAAGTCGCCGTTTAAAACGCCAAATTCCTGCTCTGTAATTTCTTCTCTGCAGAAAACCTTTATAACCTTTTGTCCTGCAACAGTTTCCTCTATATATCCATTTACCGCGCCAAGTGCAGATTGTTGCTGATTATAATACTTTCTGCTGTGCTTACCGATTTTCTGTCCGCAGTATGAAAAAAGCGGAACAAACACAATCACAATTAAGGACAGATAAATATTTGTATAAAGCATAAGTGCCAAAGTTCCAATGAGCGTAATACTGCCCGAAATCAAGCTTACCAAACTGTTATCAAGCATAACACCGATGTTGTCAACATCATTTGTAAATCTGCTCATAGTCTCGCCTGTGTTACGGCTGTCATGAAAGCGAAGAGGTAGCTTTTCTATCTTCTTAAACAAATCCGAGCGGATATTTGAAATGGCATTTTGAGAAATATTTGCCATAAGTCTGCTCTGGAAAAAAGTAGATATAACCCCTATTATATACACACTTGCAAGCACCAAAAGTACCGATAAAAGTGCTTTGGGATTAAAAAGCTTGCCTACATCAATGTAGTCATTTAAAATGGGGCGGAGCATATATGACCCCGCAAGTGAAGACAAAGTGGTAACCACCATAAGAATTAGAACAAGCGCAAGCTTTGTTTTGTATGGCTTTAAATAAGAAGCAAGCCGAGATATAATCTTTTTGGTGTTTTTCGGCTTTCCTTTTGCAGGCACATTCATTCGTCCAGGACCATGCCCTGTTTTTTTTGCCCCTTCGGGAACGCGGGAATGATTATACCGCTTTCTTAAGTTTTCTAAATCTCTTGCCGGCATTTATCTTCCCTCCTGTTCGTTTTTGTTTTCTGTCTGGGAAGAGAATATCTCCACATATTCAGGACACGAAGTAATAAGCTCGTCATGAGTTCCTTTCCCCACGATTTGTCCTTCTTCCATTACAATAATTTCATCAGCGTCTTTTACCGACGAAATTCTCTGGGCAATAATTATCTTTGTAGAGTCTTTAAGTTGATTTTTAAAAGCTTCACGGATTTTTGCCTCTGTTGCAGTATCAACTGCGCTTGTAGAGTCATCTAAAATCAGGATTTTTGGATTTTTAAGAAGTGCTCTTGCGATACAAAGTCTTTGCTTTTGTCCACCCGAAACATTAGACCCGCCTTGTTCAATAGACGCATCATATCCACCCTTAAATCCCAATACAAAATCATGTGCTTCTGCCTGTTTTGCGACACTTTCTATCATATCGGAAGTTGCGTTATCGTCGCCCCACCGTAGGTTTTCAGCAACAGTTCCCGAAAACAGAAGATTTTTCTGCAAAACCATACCTATTCCGTCTCTTAAATTTTTAAGGCTGTACTCTTTTACATCTGTATCATCAACTAAAACTTGCCCGCTATCTGTGTCATAGAGGCGGGAAATTAAGGATACCAAGGTGGTTTTTCCGCATCCTGTCGAACCGATAATCCCCACTGTTTTCCCCGCAGGAATAGTTAAATTTATGTTTTCTAAAACTTTTCGTTCCGAATTTTTGTAATATTTAAAGGAAACATCTTTAAATTCAATTTTACCTTGCTTAATTTGTTTTTCTTTATCTGTTGCCAAATCGTCTGTTAAGTCTAAAGGCTCATCTAAAACTTCCTTTATTCTTTTTGCAGACGCTAATGCTCTTGAACTTGTTATAAACATAACAGAAACCATCATCAGCGACATTAAAATTTGAGTAATATAAGTAATAAAAGCGCTTAAATCCCCGATAGGCATACCCTCATAAGCAACAAATTTCCCGCCAAACCACAAAACTGCTACAATAGATAAATTCATAAAAAGCATCATCATGGGCATTAAGCAAATCATGACATAAATTGCCTTTAAACCAGCATTTTTAAGGTCTTTGTTTGCATCTTTAAATT
>JAFWXG010000076.1 GCA_017523005.1 Clostridia bacterium | reverse complement strand
GAAAATCAAAACTTATTAAAAAGTGCTAATGAGAAAGTAGTATTTTTGTCTCAGGAACAGGTAAGAATTGAAAATAAAGAGACAAGACAACAAGCTGAATTTGACAGTATTACAAATCGTATGTGGGAAGACTATGAGCTTACATACATATCTGCACTTCCTTTAAAGAAAGAAATCGAGAACATATCCGAAACCCAAAAACTCGTTAACAGTTTAAAGGGCAAAATCAGAGCCTTAGGGAATGTAAATGTTTCTGCTATTGAAGAGTATTCTGATTTAAAGGAAAGATATGAATTCTTGTCAAATCAGAAGAAGGACATGGAGGATGCTAAGGAAACTCTTGCCAAAATAATAGACGACATTGAAACTATGATGGCAAAACAGTTTACAGAACAATTATCTATTATAAACGAAGCTTTTAAGCGAACATTCAGTCATTTATTCAATGGCGGAACAGCCGAGCTGGTTTTGTCTGACCCTGAAAATGTACTCACTTCAGGAGTTGAAATTCAAGCTCAGCCACCTGGCAAAAAACTTCAGAATATGACTCTTTTTTCGGGCGGAGAAAAGGCTATTATCGGTATTTCACTATTGTTTGCATTGTTAGAAGTAAGACCGTCACCGCTTTGTGTTCTTGATGAAATTGAGGCAGCACTTGATGATGTTAATGTTTCAAGATTTGCTTCATACTTAAGAAACATCAGCTCCCGTTCACAGATTGCAGTAATTACTCACAGACGCGGTACTATGGAAGAAGCTGATAGATTATACGGTGTAACAATGCAGGAAAAAGGTGTTTCAAAACTCCTTCAATTAAACATAGACGAAATTGAACAACAAATATTAAAAAATAAAAAGGAGTAATGCATGAGTTTTTTAGACAAATTAAAAAAAGGACTTGAGAAAACCAAAAACAGCTTTTCTGAAAAAATAAATGATGTTTTTGCGGCTTTTGTTAAGGTGGATGAAGAATTATTTGAAGAACTCGAAGAAGTTCTTATTACTGCGGATGTAGGCGTCGAAACTACAGAAAATGTTTTAGATACGCTAAGGGACAGAATTACTCATAAAAATATTACAGAACCTGATGCAGTTAAAAATGAGCTTATTGATATTTTAGTCGAAATTTTAAATTCTTCCAAAACGCAAATTGATTTATCGTCTAAACCTTCAATTTTTATTATTGTAGGCGTAAACGGAGTAGGTAAAACAACAAGCATAGGAAAACTTGCACATTATTATAAATCACAAGGCAAGGATGTCTTACTTGCAGCAGGAGATACTTTCAGAGCTGCAGCATCAGAACAGCTTTCAATATGGGCAGACAGAGCGGGTGTTGATATCATAAGACACAACGAAGGAGCTGACCCGGGTGCTGTTATATTTGATGCTATTGCTGCTGCTAAAAAGAGGAATAAGGACATTATTCTATGTGACACAGCCGGCAGACTTCATAACAAGAAAAATTTAATGGAAGAGCTTAAGAAAATAATGAAGATTATTGACAGAGAACTTCCCGGATGCAGTAAAGAAGTGTTGCTTGTTCTTGATGCAACAACGGGTCAAAATGCGTTGCAACAAGCAAAACTTTTTGACCAATCAGCAGGACTTACAGGCTTGATTTTAACAAAGCTTGACGGTACAGCGAAAGGTGGGGCGGTAATAGGTCTTTCGTGTGAACAGAAACTGCCCGTTAAATTCATTGGTGTTGGAGAGCAAATGGACGATTTACAGCCATTTAACCCGTCTGAATTTGCGTCTGTACTATTTGGTTAAAGAAAGGGGAAGAGTAATTGAACAAAGAAAATATTTATAACGGTAACAAATTAAGAAGATTAGTTATGATTGCAACAGTTGTTATAGTTGCCTTAATTTTAATTTCCGCAATATTGGTTGGCCTAAATTTTTATACTGAATATTTAGAAATTTCAGAAATTGGAGAGCAGTTTGTAGGAGTATATTTAAAAAAACATATTTACAAAATCAATAACTTCAGTTATATGTTTTGCTTTTTGCTTTTTAATTGTTTATCTTTCAACACTTGCTGTTCGTAAAAACTTAATAAAAGTTAAAGCTGAATCAACAATATTGGAGAAAAAACTCTTTATTTTTCTTTCTTCGCTTATTATTTCTTTGTTTCAGGCTTTTTTCTTAAGTCATGCCTTGTATGAAAAGCTTTTACTTTTTATTAACACCGTTCCATTTGGAATAAATGATCCTATTACAGCAATAGATTTAAGTTATTTTGTTTTTCAGAGACCATTTTTAATGGTAGTAACAGATAGTGCAGCGGGAATACTTCTTTTTAATTTGATTTATATCACAATACTGTATTTCATGTTGTATATTAAAATAGGAGAAAGAAATATTAACGATTTGTTGATTTCCAAACCTATTATATTGCATCTTATTGTATCTGCATTTATCTTTTTACTTACAAAAAGTGCAGGTATGTGGTTTGAAGCACAAAACATCTTTACTTCAAGCTTTATAGACTTAACAGGCGCGGGTTATGTAGATATAAATATTTTATATCCTGCATACCGTTTTGCACCTTTTCTGTTGATTATTATAAGCATAGTTTCATTATTTTTACTCTTAAGAAGAAAACTTAAGGGTGCTATAATTACCGCTCTTTTATATGTTGTGTTTATTGTTGGTGTAAATGTTATAGCATGGGCAACTCAGGTTTTATATGTTTCGCCTAACGAAGTAGTAGCAGAAGAAAAATATATTAGCCATAATATAAATTTTACAAGATACGGTTATAATTTATCAGAAATTGAGGAATATGAATATCCGGTGTCCGAAACTCCGTCGGTTGACTTAAACGATGAACAAGTAAGTAATATAAGAATTGTTGATTTTCCTGCAACAATTACTGCAACAAATCAGTTGCAGGGGATAAGAAGTTATTATTATTTTAACGACATGGATGTCGGAGTATATAATATAAACGGCAAAAAAGAAGCGGTTGCGATTGGTGCAAGAGAAATTTCTAAAGAAAATCTTGACGAAAGTGCAAGAAACTATTTGAATGAAAAGTTCAGGTTTACCCATGGCTTTGGTGTATCTATGGCGAAGATTAACAGTGTTACATCAAAGGGTCAACCAAATTATCTGATTGAGAATTTAATACAAAATAATACAGAAGGAATACCGTTTGTTGCTCAACCCAGAATTTATTTTGGACAGCTTACAAATGATAATGTTATTGTAAACACAAAGGTACGCGAACTTGATTACTCTGAAGGAACTACAGATGTAGAATTTGACTATGACGGAACCGCCGGAATTAAACTTGATTTTTGGAACAAACTATTATTCAGTTTTAAAACGGGTGATTTGAGAATGCTTATTGCAAACCAAATCACGCCTGAAAGCAGGTTGCTTTTAAACAGAAATGTTATTGAAAGAGTGAAATCTGTTGCTCCGTTTTTTAAGTATGATACAAACGCTGTTATTGTTATCGATGATGACGGAACTCTAAAGTGGGTTGTTGATGGATTTACAACATCATCAGAATTGCCATATTCTCAATATAAAAATGGCTATAACTATATTAGAAACTCTTTTAAAGTTACGGTTGATGCTTATACAGGCGATGTACAATTTTATATCATTGATAAAAATGACCCTGTTATTTTAGCGTATCAGAAAATGTATCCTACACTGTTTAATGAAGGTAATATACCATCATCAATCTTGGCTAAATCCAAATATCCTGAGTCATTATTTAAGACTCAGTGTGAGATGTATACGGGATACCATATTACAGATCCATCAATCTTTTATAATAAAAATGATATGTATAGTATAGCAAACGAAAAGTATGCTCAGGATGTTCGCTCGATTGAACCGTATTATAATATTATTCAGCTAAACGAATTTAATAAGAATGAATCTGAGCTTGTTTTAATGTTGCCGTTTACACTTGTCAATAGAGAAAATATGGTTGCGTGGATTGCTGTCGGAAATGAAGGAAACAATTACGGCAAGCTTATATCATACAAATTCCCGAAAAACTATACTGTATATGGTCCGTTGCAGATAGAAAACATGATAGACAACGACCCTGAAATATCAAAAGAAATGACACTTTGGGATTCGGGTGGTTCAAATGTTATTCGCGGAAATTTATTGGTGTTGCCTATAAATAACACCATTTTGTATGTAGAACCCGTTTATATCACAACTAAAAATCAGGCCTCTTTACCACTTTTGAAAAGGGTAATAGTAGGTTGCGGAGAAGAAATTGTAATGGCGGAGACACTCGAAAGTGCACTTAATCAGTTATTTAAACAAAGCTCCACAACTTTACAGGAACCTCTTGAAAATGATGCTCCTGTGCCTGAAGAAACTGATAAAGTATCTGCGGTGATAGACGCATATAGTGCTGTTGAAGAAGCATCATTAAAAGGCGACTGGAAAGTCTTCGGTGAAGCCATGGATACTCTGAAAAAAGCAATTTCTCAACTTAATCAATAAAATTAAAAAAAGTCCTTGACAAATAAAATTTTATAATGTATAATTAGCTGTAAAGTAAATTACTTTACAGCTTTTCTTTTGAGGTGGAAATATGGACCTTTTATTAGAACTGTCTTTGTTATTTGATTATTATGGAGCGTTATTAACCGAAACGCAACAAGCGATTTGTGATATGTATTATAATCAAAATCTTTCTCTTACTGAAATTGCAGAAGATTTAAGCATCACAAAACAAGGTGTAAGAGATGCTTTGAAAAAATCCGAAAAATTGCTTAAAAAGTATGAAAATGCTTTAAAAATCAAACAAAAAAATGACCAAATAAGTTTACTCATACAAAACATAGAATGTAAATTAGATGAAAATATTTCTAACGATTCTGTAAAAAATGAGTTTAAAGAGATAACAAAACAAATTAACGAGTTAATATAAAAAGGAGGCGTTTATGGCTTTTGAAAGCTTGTCCGATAAGCTCGGCGAAGTATTTAAAAAATTAAAAGGCAAAGGCAAAGTTTCGGAAGCAGATGTTCAGGACGCTATGCGTCTTGTAAAACGCGCACTTTTAGAAGCTGATGTAAATTTTAAAGTAGTAAAAGAATTTATAAAAAAAGTGTCTGAAAAGGCTGTTGGAAGCAGAGTTTTGGAAAGCTTGACACCCGCTCAGCAGGTAATTAAAATTGTAAACGAAGAATTAACTGCTTTAATGGGTGCTGATGTCCAAAAGCCACAGATATCTTCTAAACCTCCTACAGTATATATGCTTATGGGTTTGCAGGGTGCAGGTAAAACAACTACTTGTGCAAAACTTGCTAAATATTATAAAAAACAGGGCAAAAAACCGCTTCTTGTTGCTTGTGATATATATAGACCTGCGGCTATTAAACAATTACAGGTTGTAGGAGAACAAGTTGGCGCAGAAGTTTTTACTTTGCCTGATTTATCTCCTGTGGAAATATCAAAGAAAGCAATTCAGTATTCTTTAGATAACGGCTTTGATATGGTAATTTTGGATACCGCAGGCAGATTGCATATAGATACAGAACTCATGGATGAATTAAGAGAAATTAAAGATGTTGCTCAACCTACAGAGTTGTTTTTAACTCTTGATTCCATGACTGGTCAGGATGCTGTAAATGTAGCTAAAGAATTTGATGAACAAATTGGCATTACAGGTGCTATTTTAACAAAGCTTGACGGCGATACCCGTGGCGGTGCAGCTCTTTCTGTAAAAGCTGTTGTGGGCAAACCTATAATGTTTGCTTGTATGGGAGAAAAGCTTGATGATATTGAACCTTTTTATCCCGACAGAATAGCTTCCAGAATTTTAGGAATGGGGGATGTTTTAACTTTAATAGATAAGGCACAAAGTGCATTTGATGAAAAACAAGCTATAGAGTTAGAACAAAAGCTAAGACAAAACACATTTGATTTAAATGATTTTTTAAATCAAATGGAGCAAATGAAAAATATAGGTCCGTTAGACCAACTTATGGGAATGTTGCCTGGCATGAATTCTTCTGCAATGAAAAATGTTTCGGTAGATGAAAAACAGCTTTCACGAACAGAAGCAATTATAAAATCAATGACTATGAAAGAGCGTCAAAAACCTGACATTATTGATTTTAGCAGAAGAAAACGAATTGCAGCGGGGTCGGGTACAACAGTTTCGCAGGTAAATGCCTTGCTTAAGCAATTTGAGCAAATGCAAAAAATGTTTAAACAGTTTTCAAACCCAAAACAAATGAAAAAATTCAAGGGTTTAAAATTTCCGTTTTAACGGATTATAAAATTATCTTATTTTAGGAGGAATTTAAAATGGCAGTAAAAAT
>JAFWXG010000075.1 GCA_017523005.1 Clostridia bacterium | reverse complement strand
ATGATGCAAGCAAACAGTTTGGTCCTATCGAATTTGCTCGTGGTTTTTATGGTGACTATGGTTGGTATGAATACGCGGGCGATGATTACAAATATATGTTCCCACAGTATTCAAAGAAAACTGATATCTACAAAAATCAGTTACAGTATACACAAGACTTGTTCAAAGCTGGTTTAATGGACGCCGATGGTCCGTCTTTGACAAAAGCAAATGTTGTTGACAAATTCAGACAAGGTATCTATGGTGTAGCTCCTGAATTCTCCGGTTCTATTAAAAACGGTGAAGATGCATTAAGAAAATTATATGGTAAAGAACCCGATGGTTCTTATGTAGATTACATTTATGCAGAAGACGCTAATGGCGTTGTAGGCGGTAATGGTTACTACAAACCAATGTGGGGTCAGTGGTGTGTATTCACAACTTGCGAAGATCCTAATGCTTTCGTTCAGTTGTGCGATTTCCTCTTATCTGACGAAATATGGCATGATGTTGCAGTTGGTAGAGAAGGCTTGACATACAACATGGTTGATGGTCATAGAGAAGATGTTGTGGTTGCTACAGGCGAACGCAAATTAGATCCTCAGTTTGCATCAGGTATCGTTAGAAAAGCTGGCGATAAAGAATACTTTGCAGGTATCAGCAGATTGACTAAGGAATTTGAATACTTCAAACCTTACATTGATAAAGCAGTTGACTCTGCGATTGAAACATTAGTTGTTCAGATGGATAACGGCTTTGTTCCTTCTATCTCAACAGATACTGCATTCATCAACTACGGTACAACAATGGCAGAAAAAATCACACAGATTTGTGCAGGTTCTTTACCTGTATCTGCTTATGATGCTGTACTTGATGGCTGGTATAAAGCAGGTGGTAAGCAGTATGTTGAAGAAATGAACGAATACATTGCTAAAAACCAGGCTTCAAAAGCTAAATAATTAAATATGATATAATTAAAAGGGAGTGGAGAAATCCACTTCCTTTTTGTTAATACAAAATTTTCGATGATATGTAAACTGTTAGGATAAAGCTTGATGATAGACATAGCTGAAATCGACAAAATTCGTAAAACTTCTTGACTTTATCAGGCTAATATGATATCATAAAAACATAAGCGAGCTTTCGTTTATGATAGAGGTGCGCTTCATTATAAGTATCCACAAAGAAAAAGGCAAATGCTTTGTGTGGGAAAGGAATGAGCGCCGAAGCTTTTAACCGTATGCCTTGTTCGGTTAATTGCTGGTTTATTGCAGAACATGCAATAAACTGTCACATATGTGGAGTGCTATCGTAATGAATTTTATGACTTTTGTCTGGTGAATTTTTTGCTGTATCACTTTCCGTAAGTGATACAGCTTTTTAATTTAAAAAGGGAGGAAAATAAAAATGTTTTCAAGAAAAACACACAGAATGTTAGCACTTGCAATCATAACAGTTGTTATGTTTACATTTTGCTCAATGTTTCTGACAGTAAGTGCTGATGATTTGACAGACAACGATGCAGCTGTTAATTATCTCACTGAAACAGGCGCCTTTGTTGCAGACGCTGAAAATGCAGAAGATTATAAAACTGCGGCAACAACATTTATTGACAACTATTCATCTAATGTATCCACAGAAGACTCATTTACAGAGAATCTTAATAATGCTTTAGAAGCAAAAAGAGATGATGTAAAGCCATTTGCTACACCGTGGGCACTTTTACCGCCAATCATTGCGATTGTGTTAGCTCTCATTACTAAAGAAGTTTATTCTTCTTTGTTTATTGGTATCTTGTCTGGCGGTTTGATGTTTGCAAACTTCAGCTTTACAGGAACTTTAGACCATGTATTTGTTGACGGCTTTATCGCATCTGTTGCAGATTCATATAACATAGGTATTATCATCTTCTTAATTGTTCTCGGTGCTATCGTTGTTTTGATGAACAGAGCAGGCGGTTCTGCTGCATTCGGCAAGTGGGCGTCTAAACATATCAAATCAAGAGTAGGTGCTCAGCTTGCTACTATCTTGCTTGGTATCATGATTTTCGTTGATGACTACTTCAACTGCTTAACAGTAGGTTCTGTTATGCGTCCTGTAACGGATAAGTTCAATGTATCTCGTTCAAAGCTTTCTTACATAATTGACGCAACTGCTGCACCAATTTGTATTATTGCTCCTGTTTCTTCATGGGCAGCTGCTGTTGCAGGCTTTGTATCTGAAGAACAAATCAGCGGTTTTGCACTCTTTATCCGTGCAATTCCTTATAACTTCTACGCATTTTTAACAATCGCTATGATGGTTATGTTAGTAATTTCAAAAACCGATTTCGGCCCGATGAAGCTTCACGAAGCAAACGCTTTAAACGGGGACTTGTTTACTACAGGCAAAGAAGAAGGGGTAGAAGAAGAAGGTAATTCAAACGGCATCGTTTGGGACTTGCTTGCACCCGTTATCGTGCTTGTAATTTCCTGCGTTTTAGGTCTTTTATATTCAGGCGGTATGTTCAGTGCAGGCGGCGATAATTACATGAATTTCGTTACTGCATTCTCTTCTGCTGATGCATCTGT
>JAFWXG010000074.1 GCA_017523005.1 Clostridia bacterium | reverse complement strand
CATGAGCAGTATGTTACAAGTCTTATAAATGATATCTATGCAGCAGCGTACGATGTGAGAGATTTCAGAACAATGCAGTTCTTAGACTGGTTTGTTAAAGAACAGCTTGAAGAAGAAAAAAATGCAGACGATATGATAAAGAAAATGGAACTCTTTGGCAACGATTCAAAAGGTTTATATTCTTTAGATGCAGAATATGCCGCAAGAATTTACACCGCCCCGTCACTTACACTTTAAAAATTTTAAAAAAACTCTTGACAAGAGAAAAATTAAGGAGTATAATAAATTCAAATTTGAATATCACAAATAACGACTGTGACGAAGACGGTCGGGTTGTAAAACCTTGAGAGAGTTGCCGGGTGGTGCGAGGTAATGGCGGAGCAATCCAATGACTTATCACTTCTGAGTCGGGGGACCGAAAGAGAAATCAAGTAGACTCCCTCCGTAATGCTGCGTAAAAGCAAAGGGCTTGTTAGAGCCTACAAAGTGACGAAAAGCAATTTTCGTAATTTGAGTGGTACCGCGGGTTTAATGCTCGTCTCAAAGTTTATCTTTTGAGACGGGTTTTTTGTTTTATTCAAATTCGTAACAAAAACCAGTTCACGAAAATGAAAGGAGACAAAACAATGGATTACAGTTTGAAAGAAGTCGCAGGAAGAATAAAAGACTTGCGCGAAGCAAAAGGCTACACCCAGGAAGAACTTGCAAAGCTCACAGGTGTATCAGTTGAAGACTACAAAGTTTTAGAGCAGGGCGAAACAGATTTCAGCTTCACATTTATTTACAAATGTGCAAAAGCCTGCGGAGTAGAAGTTGTCGACATTTTAGAGGGAACAAGCACCACGCTTACATCCTTTGCTATTACGAGAAAAGGCGAAGGCTTAAAAATTGTTAAAAAGCAGGGTGTTGTGTATAACAACTTAGCACCAAAATTTAAAGGTAAGCTTGCCGAACCGTTTTTGGTTAAATTTCCATATCTTCCTGAAGAACAAAATCAGCCAATGAAATTAAGCTCGCATAATGGACAGGAATTTGATGTGATTGTTAAAGGTTCTCTTAAAGTGCAGGTTGGCAATCATGTAGAAGTTTTAAACGAGGGTGATTCAATTTTCTATAACAGTATCATTCCTCATGGCATGATAGCGGTATCAGAGGGCGGTTGCGAATTCCACGCAGTTGTACTTAATCCTAAGGACGGTCAGGTAACTGAAGAATATCCCGAAACACCTTTTGTTGCTGAGAAAAAAGAATTAAAAGAGAACAAAAAGCAATCTGTTGCAGATAACTTTATTGAATCATCTTATGATGAAAAAGGCGTATTTAACGGAATTACTTTCAAAAATGACGATAAATTCAATTTTGCGTTTGACTGCGTAGATGAAATTGCAAAGAAAACTCCTGATAAGACAGCCATGATGTGGGTTGCAAATGATAAAACCGAGCGCAGATTTACTTTCAGCGATATGAAAAAATATTCTGCTAAAACCGCAAACTATTTTGATTCACTCGGTATCAAAAAAGGCGATACTGTAATGCTTGTATTAAAAAGACATTACCAGTTCTGGTTCTCAATGCTTGCGCTTCATAAAATCGGTGCAATCGCAATCCCTGCAACAAATCAGCTTGTTGAACACGATTTTGAATATAGATTTAAAGCAGCTAAAGTTAAAGCGATAGTATGTACTGCAGATGGAGAAGTATCAGACGAGGCAGAAAAAGCAGCAAAAGAATTTCCCGAAATGATTAAAGTTTTGGTGGGAGGAAAAAAGGACGGCTGGAATGACTTTGATGTGGAAATGGAACGCTTCAGCACACACTATTTCCGTACCGAAAACACTCCGTGCGGTTCTGACCCTATGCTCATGCTCTTTACATCAGGCACAACAGGATATCCGAGAATTGCAACACATTCATATAAATATGCATTAGGTCATTACCCGACAGCAAAGCATTGGCATAATGTAAACCCTGACGGACTCCATTTTACAATCTCTGATACAGGCTGGGGTAAAGCCCCTTGGGGTAAGCTATATGGTCAGTGGCTGTGTGAGGCAGGCGTATTTACTTACGACTTTGACAGATTCCACCCCGATGATATTTTGCCGTTGTTTAAAAAATACAACATCACAACATTCTGCGCACCGCCTACAATGTATAGATTTTTCATCAAAGAGGATTTGTCAAAGTATGACTTGTCTTCAATCGAGTATGCGACAACAGCAGGAGAGGCATTAAATCCTGAAGTTTTCAACCAGTTCAAAAAGGCAACAGGACTTACAATTATGGAAGGTTTTGGTCAGACCGAAACAACACTTTCTATCGCAAACTTTGTAGGTTCTAAGCCTAAAATCGGCTCTATGGGAAGACCAAGCCCTCTTTATGATGTTGTGATTTTAGACCCAGACGGAAATGAATGTAAAACAGGGGACACAGGCGAAATCTGTATCCGTGTAAAAGATGAAGTTCCTTGCGGACTCTTTATCGGATATTACTTGGATGAAGAAAAGACAAATGAGGTATGGCATGATGGTTATTATCATACAGGCGACCAGGCAACAATGGACGAAGACGGATACCTTTGGTATGTAGGTCGAATTGATGATGTTATCAAATCTTCAGGCTACCGTATCGGACCTTTTGAAATCGAAAGCGTTATCATGGAGCTTCCGTATGTATTAGAATGTGCAATCACACCTGTTCCTGACGAAGTCAGAGGTCAGATTGTTAAAGCAACTATCGTGCTTGTAAAGGGAACAGAAGGTACAGACGAACTCAAAAAAGAAATTCAGGAATATGTTAAAACACATACAGCACCATACAAATACCCAAGAATTGTAGAGTTTGTTGAAGAACTTCCAAAAACAATTAGCGGTAAGGTAAGACGCGTAGAAATCCGTAACAAGGATTTAGAAAAAACAAATAAATAATAAAAAAGAGGCAGAAATTTCTGCCTTTTTTATTTAATTTAGTGGATATCCTGCACCACAGTTTTTGGTGGATCAAAAAGCTGTTCGGGATTTTCAAGAATTCTTTTAAAGAGTTTAAATGCAGACGCGTAATAGTGCCCGTCACATATACGGTCATCGCAAGTGAATGTGAAGTCAATGAGTCTTTTCTTTTCAACTTCGCCCTCGCTGTTTAATACATATTCTGTTCTCTTTCTGCCCATTGTAATAAACATAGGCAGGTTGCCGAAACTATAAAGATGATGCACAACGGGAGGTATACCAAGCGAACCTAAGTTGCTTAAAAACATAGAACCGTGGAAAGGACTTAAGTTAGTAAGCGAGCGGGGGAGCATACCGAAATAATCTAAAAATCTTATTGTTCCGACAGTTGATTTTAAGAATACTCTTGGAAGATTAACAAGCAATCTTGCAAAGACATCCATGGAGTTCTGGTCACCCTTTTGCTTGTTTTGTTCAAGTATCTTTGTAAGTGAGTCATATATCATAGGTAAGGTGTCGTGAGGTATAGCGCAAATTTTTATAACTGATTCGGGTGCATTAAGCTTAAGAGCTTTTTTTATTGTCATACAAATTTCGATATTGTTTCTGGCATAAAGACGCTGACCTCTTATGTATCTGTTAATGCCCGGGCGCTGTGAGACCACCCTGACATAGGTTGCCATAAACAGATGCATCATACCAAGCCCACGCATTCCTTCAGCTCTTTTTTGCGTTATTATTTCTTCACATTTTGATACATCGACAGTTGCATAAAAAGAGTTTGCGGCACCAAGTCTGTTTGCTGCTATAAACGGGAAAATAGCATCCATTGGCACTCCGCCTTTTATTCTTCTGCCCTCTCTGCAAAACATTAAAACACCCACTTTTTTTATAATTATGTATATTATATCACAAAATTCGACAAAAAACAATACATAATTGGCGTTGTTTTTTTATGGCTAATATGGTATAATTGGCATATACGGATTTTTGCTTTGCAAAACTCCTACGAGTTTTCAACTCGCTTGCAGCCTTTCAGGTTGCGTATGCCAATTGACGGCGTCGTAAAAATGCCCTTGCAAGCAAGCATTTTTACTCCTGGTAGAATGATGTGCATCTTTTCTATCACTTAATTATATAATGATTTCATCGAAGATGAAATCGTCGATATGAATTCTTGCGAATTCTCGATATGTCATAAATGACTCGATATGTGCTGACGCACTCGATATGTTGCTTGCGCGACGAGAATTCATATCACATCTAGTTTTGAGCAATAGCGAAAAACATATCGAATTTGCAAAGCAAATATATCAAGCAATCAAAGATTGCATATCGACAAATTTTTTGTCTCTAACTTGACAAAATCAATATGGATATGTCGAACATTGTCGAAAGGAGTAGAATATGAAAAAGAAGATTATTTGTATAACTATTATTATAGGGATTATGCTTCTTGTTTGCATATTTGGAAGAGGGATATATTTTTATGGAAAATATTCTGTTCCAAACGAAAAGTATTTTGGAAGTCAATATAAAGAAATATTACATATAATGTCAATTCAAGACAAAAAGCAGGCAAATGAAATTATGGAAATAGTTGCTGATGCATTTTCTTTTATAGGAAATAAAGAGGATGCAGACAGTAGTTATGGAGAATTAAGCCGATATTGTATAACTGAAGAAGATGCCGTAATTGAGGAACATGATTTGAAATTAGTTACAGCAGATTTTAACAAGAACAAAGGTTATTTGTGGTTTGTATATAATCAAGAAGCTTTCGATAACAACAACCAAACAACAATGGGTTCATGGGACATATTGGTTCGGACCACATTAGAAAAAACTAATCAAGGTTGGGTAGTTGTTGATACAAAAGAACATCCATAATTTGATGTTCCTAACTTTATACGAACTTCACTTAAAAATTGGTTGCATCTAAACCTTATGTGTCGCAATATAAAGAATGTCGAATGTTGTCGGAATAAGAGAGGTGATAATGTGAAAAAACTGTTTTTGATTAAAAGAAAAGGTTTTAATTATTATACTGATTATACAGAGTTGTACTTACACAGGTCTTTTGAAAGCAAAGGATATTATCTTGTAAAAGATGAAAGTAAATGTTTGTTTAATGTAATTGTGGATATTTCTGAAGAAAAATATATGACAGTTTTATCACCTTATTTTGATACACTTTCTGAAGATGATGCAAGAGAATTTTCGGAGATATTAGGTTCTAATTTCAAAAGTGAAGTAATTGCTATGCCTTGTACGGGAAACTATCAATTCAAAGGAATACCATATAGGTTTATGTTTAGCGATATTTATAACGCATTTGAGGAAGATATTTATGTGTATGATACAAGCCCTGAATTTGTTCAAGAATGTTTTTCTCAATGCAAAAGTGAACAGCCATACGTTGTGGAATATATAAATTATGGCGGTGCATTTAGAGGTTTGGAAATATCTTTATCTTTTGATAATGCTGATGTTATACTTGAAGAACCAAGCCTAAACTATTATGTTGGGAAAGAAAAATTAACAAAAGAACTTACATTTGAAAAGTCAGGGAATAAGTTTTATTGTAGCGTTCCTGAATTTCATATGAACAAGGGTATCAATAAATATAGTGCAATTTTAAGAGGAAAGAAAAGAGAAGATGAAAAGTCTAAGAATGGATTTTATATTAGATTTGTTCCACGAAGTAGTGACGAATTTTTAAATATCGAAATGATGGTTAAACCATTATAATTTTTATTCTTAACTTGATGCGACCTTCTCTTAGAAATAAGTTGCATCTAAACCTTATGCCTCGCAATATGGATATGTCGAATAATGTCGAAAGGAAGTTGAAATAATGAAAAAGAAAATTCTAAATATAATTCCATATATGCTCGGACTAATATATCTAGCGTACTGTCTGTTTAACGTTGAGGCATGGGTAAAAAGTCATACCGAAGAATATTTGTTCTTTGTTGTTTTAACGTGGCTTATAGCAGTAATTCTTACAATAGCCTTTCTTACGTTAAGATTGGTAAAAAATAGACCTTTAAAAATGTATTTACCGCTTTTCTTTTTTGCGATTGGTTTGACAATTTATTTTGTTGCAATAAACATACCTTGTTGCACAGGTGGTTGATATTTTTTGTTCTAACCTGACACAAACTTGCTACTGAATAAGTTGCATCTAAACCTTATGCCTCGCAATATGGAT
>JAFWXG010000073.1 GCA_017523005.1 Clostridia bacterium | reverse complement strand
TCTTGTTTCTGCTCACATTTTCCCCGATTTTGCGGCTGTTAAGCAGGAACTCGGCGAAGGTTATACCGACGAAGCGGTAAGAGAACTCATTGATAAGCAGATTAAAGAAATAAATGTTAACATGGCGTCATATAAGAAAATTCAGGCTTTTGACATAAGAAAAGAAGAATTTATTAAAACAACAACAAGAAAGATTAAACGCTACGCTAACTAATAAAAATTTATACATAAAGTGTCCTGAAAATCCAAAACAGGAAAGCCATTCAGGATACAAAAGGAGGAAAATCATGAAGAACAGTGAAAAAACAATGGAAAAGGTAGTCGCTCTTTGCAAGGGAAGAGGTTATGTATACCCCGGCTCTGAAATTTATGGCGGACTCTCTAACACATGGGACTATGGTCCGCTTGGTGTTGAGTTTAAAAACAATGTAAAAAGAGCTTGGTGGAAAAAATTCATTCAGGAAAGCCCTTACAATGTAGGTCTTGACGCAGCAATCTTAATGAACCCGCAGACATGGGTTGCATCAGGTCATGTAGGCGGTTTTTCCGACCCGCTTATGGACTGCAAAGAATGTAAAGCAAGATTCCGTGCAGATAAACTCATTGAAGATGCTTTAGGCGTATCAGCTGATGGCTGGACAGACAAACAGATGGAAGAATTTATTGCCGAAAAAGGAATTGCTTGCCCTGAATGCGGAAAATCCAATTTCACAGGCATCAGAAAGTTCAACCTTATGTTTAAAACCTTCCAGGGTGTTACAGAAGATTCTCAGTCTGAATTATTCTTGCGTCCTGAAACAGCACAAGGTATTTTCGTAAACTTTAAAAATGTTCAGAGAACAACCCGTAAAAAAGTACCTTTCGGTATTGGTCAGGTAGGTAAATCCTTCAGAAACGAAATTACTCCCGGAAACTTTACTTTCCGTACCCGTGAATTCGAACAGATGGAACTCGAATTTTTCTGCAAACCTGGAACAGACCTTGAGTGGTTTGCTTACTGGAAAGACTATTGCAAAAACTTCTTGTTATCATTAGGTATCGCAGAAGAAAACTTAAAACTCCGCGACCATTCTCCTGAAGAATTGTCACACTATTCAAATGCAACAACAGATATAGAATATTTGTTCCCGTTCGGCTGGGGCGAGCTCTGGGGTATTGCTGACCGTACAGACTTCGACTTAAAACAACACGCAACAGTATCCGGCGAAAACATGGAATATTTAGACCCAATTACAAACGAAAAATATGTTCCTTACTGCGTAGAACCTTCACTCGGTGCTGACCGTGTAGCACTTGCATTCCTTTGCGAAGCTTATGACGAAGAAGAAATCGCAGAAGGCGATGTTCGTACAGTTATGCACTTAAGCCCTGTTTTAGCACCTGTAAAAGCTGCAGTATTGCCGTTGTCTAAAAAATTAAGCGAGCCTGCAGAAAAACTTTACTTTGACCTTGCTAAAAAATTCAACTGCGAATATGATGAAGCGGGTTCAATCGGTAAAAGATACCGTCGTCAGGATGAAATCGGTACTCCTTACTGCATCACTGTTGACTTCGATACATTAGAAGACAACTGTGTAACAGTTCGTGACAGAGATACAATGGAACAGGTTCGTATGCCTATTTCCGAAGTTGAAGCATTTATTCAGGAGAAAATTGCATTCTAACAATAGAGTGTTTGACAGGGAATAGGAAAAAATGTTCAGAACGAAAAAAAGAGAATGTGTATATATCACATTCTCTTTTTCTTTTTCAAAAATCTTATCTGTTGTTTTTGTTCTGTTGGTTGTTCTGGTTGTTGTTCTGATTGTTGTTCTGATTGTTGTTTTGGCTGTTGTTTTGTTTCTGGTTCTGTTTTTGCTGATTTTGATTTTCGTTCATTTTTAAAACCCTCCAAAATTAAATTTACACCGTTTAGGCAAACTTATTTTGTGCGGGTTTTTAAATTTTATTCAAATTTATTTTTTATATTATATGAAAGGTCTATATAGGCGATACATCGCCTATATAGTATCATGTATCGCCTATAATGTCAAGCTGTGTTAGGTATAATTATTTATGGGTGATGAAAATGATATCAGCAATAAAAAATCGAATTTTACAATTATGCGAGCAAAACAACTTAACAGTTAACGGACTTGCGGAAAGATGCGGTATGCCACCGTCATCGCTAAAAGCAATTCTGTACGGCAGAAGCAAAAATCCTACTATAAGGAATATAAAAATTATTTGTGATGGTCTTAATATGACGCTCAGCGAATTTTTTAAAACAGAAGAATTTGACAATTTGGAACAGGAAATAAAATAAAAGGTCGGCGTTGCCGACCTTTTATTATTTTCTCAATATTCATCATCAATATTTATCACAACGCTGAATTTGTTGTTTAAATTTTCAATTTTTTCAGTAATTTCAGCTACAATTTCTTTACGCTTTTTATCGGTAAAGTCTGCGGGGACAACAAGGTCGAAAATTACATTTATGTTCTCTTTGCCGTCTGTAATTCTTAAATCATGAATAGAAAACTTTTCTTCTTTTGTGTCTAAAAATTCGTTTATAAAAATTTTAAGAGAATTGGTGGTTTCGCAGTTTGTGTTGATTGGGTCCATGTGGATTACAAGCTGTATATTCATTTCTTTTAAAGCCAAAACCTCAAGATAATCTATTGCCTCGTGGATTGCAACGATATCGCCTGTGTCCGAAACCTCTGCATGAACTGACGCCATAACTCTTCCCGGACCATAATCGTGCACAATAAGGTCGTGAATTCCTATTATCTCGGGCTTGGAAAACAAAATTTTGCTTAATTCTTTTTTTGTTTTCGCATCTGCGGGTTTCCCGAGCAGAATGTCTGCTGTGTCTTTTGCCAAAGAGTATCCGCCATACATTATAAAAAGTGATACCAACACACCCATAATTCCGTCAAGCGGAATTCTTGTGTATGGGGCAAGACACGCAGAAAGCACAGTAACGGTTGTTGCAATACTGTCGTTTATGCTGTCTTGAGCAGTTGCTAAAAGTAATTGCGACGAAATTTGCTTTCCGAATTTTCTGTTATATAAAAACATCCATAATTTTACAAAAATTGTTATAATTAAAACAATCAGAATGGGTAGAGGTGTTGAAACAGGGGAAGGGTTTAATATTTTTCCCGCCGAGCTTTTTAAAAGCTCAAAGCCGACTAATATAATAAGAAAGGATACAAGCAAAGACGATAAATATTCAATCCTTCCGTGACCGAAAGGGTGTTCTTTGTCAGGGCGTCTGTTGCTTAGCTTTGCCCCTGCTACAGAAATGACAGAAGATGCAGTATCCGAAAGGTTGTTAAACGCGTCAGCAAGAACAGCCATACTTCCCATGGCAAACGCTGAAAACGCTTTTACTCCAAAAAGAATAAGATTTAAGATTATGCCTGCAATTCCTGAAAATACGCAGTATTTTTCTCTTACATCTTTATTATTTGTATCTTTATAATCCTTAATAAACAGTTTTATCAAAAAATTCATGAAAATCTTCCTTTCTTTCATGAAAAAGTATACCATTTTACCAAAAAAATGTCAATAAGTGGTTGACAACGCACAAGATTTGTGATATTATTATTATCTACCATTATGTATATTGGTATAATATGCCTTTTTATCGGTTGTTAAATCTATATATTGTGGTTACGGCCTTTAAAATGGCTATTTGTAGAAGATTTTCCCATTCATATTTGGAGCGAGAAAATATTTGGTTTGCCAAAAATTTCTCAATGTTCAGGATGTGAAATGCTACGATATTTTAAATTCTTAAACAGAGGTGAGTTTAATTGGCAGAACCCAAAGTAATTA
The DNA here is from genome assembly GCA_017523005.1 of Clostridia bacterium. Lineage (GTDB taxonomy): Bacteria > Bacillota > Clostridia > RGIG6154 > RGIG6154 > RGIG6154. The sequence goes on along the minus strand of JAFWXG010000073.1, from coordinate 1,479 downwards.
AACTGGGCAAAAACACAAGAAGAAGCTACTCCAAAATCGATGAAGTTTTAGAAATGCCTAACTTAATCGAAGTACAGAAAAACTCCTACAAGTGGTTTTTGGAAGAGGGTTTAAGAGAAGTATTTAAAGATGTTTCTCCAATAACCAACTTTGCGGAAAACCTGATTTTGGAATTTACCGACTACTCCTTAGACGAAAGCAACGCTAAATATTCTTTGGAAGAATGTAAAGAAAGAGATGCAACTTATGCTGCACCACTTCGTGTTAAGGTACGCTTAATTAACAAGGAAACCGGTGAATTAAAGGAACAGGAAATCTATATGGGCGATTTCCCGCTCATGACAGACCAGGGTACATTTATTTACAACGGTGCAGAACGAGTTATCGTCAGCCAGCTTGTAAAATCTCCCGGCATTTACTATGCGTCTGACTATGACAAATCGGGAAATTTACTCTTTACCGCAACAGTTATTCCAAACCGCGGTGCGTGGATTGAGTATGAAACAGACTCAAACAATGTATTTTCAGCTCGTGTAGACCGCACAAGAAAAGTGCCTGTAACAGTGCTTTTAAAAGCACTTGGACTTGGTAACAATGCTGAAATTTTGCAGATGTTCGGCGAAGACGAAATTTTACTCTTAAGCACTTTAGAAAAGGATACTGTAAAGGATACCGACAGTGCTTTGGAGGAAATTTATAAAAAACTCCGTCCAGGAGAACCTGCTACAGCAGAGGGTGCAAGACAGCTTGTTAACTCCTTGTTCTTTGACGCACGCCGTTATGATTTGGCACGCGTGGGCAGATATAAATTCAACAAAAAGCTCGCTTTGGAAGACAGAGCAACAGGAAAAACTTTGGCAGAAGATGTTGTAAGCCCTATTACAGGCGAAGTTTTAGCATCTAAAGGCGATGTATGTTCCAAAGAAGTTTTACGCGAATTCAAGAAGAATGCTGTTAACCGCATTATCCTTGACATTGACGAGAAAAATGTGGTTGTATTCTCAAATAACATGGTTGACCCTGCTGATTTTATTTCAGGCATTGATTTGGAAGAAATCGGTATTAACGAAGATGTTTGCTATGATGTTTTGTGCGAAATTATTGAACAGAGCGGCGGAGATGTTGATGAACTCACAACTCTTCTTAAACAGAACACAGAGCGCTTAATTCCAAAACACATCTTAACAGAAGATATTTTTGCTTCTATTAACTACATTATAAATATGCAGCACGGCTTAGGCAGTGTTGACAACATCGACCATTTAGGAAACCGTCGTTTGCGCGGTGTTGGCGAGCTTTTGCAGAACCAGTTCCGTGTAGGCTTTTCCAGAATGGAAAGAGGCGTAAGAGAAAGAATGACAACTCAGGACCTTGATGTTATCACTCCTCAGGCTTTAATCAACACAAAACCTGTTGTTGCAGCAGTTAAAGAATTTTTCGGTTCTTCACAGCTTTCTCAGTTCATGGACCAGCCAAACC
>JAFWXG010000072.1 GCA_017523005.1 Clostridia bacterium | reverse complement strand
CTTTACCCTGTAAGTCTTTACCTTCTTCGATATATTTTCTTGTTGCAGCAGCAAATGTTAACTGACATTCTGTGTTTACATTGATTTTTGATACGCCTAAAGAGATTGCTTTCTTAATCATGTCAGCAGGGATGCCTGTACCGCCATGCAATACGAGTGGCATTTCGCCTGTCTTTTCCTGAATTTTAGCTAAAGTATCAAAACTTAAGCCTGCCCAGTTTTCGGGGTATTTACCATGAATGTTACCAATACCTGCAGCAAGCATATCAATGCCTAAGTCTGCAATCAATTTACATTCGTCAGGGTCTGCAACTTCGCCGCTGCCTACAACGCCGTCTTCTTCACCGCCGATAGCACCGACTTCTGCTTCAACAGACATACCCTTTGCATTTGCGAGAGCAATAATTTCTTTGGTTTTTTCAATGTTTTCTTCAATTCCGTAATGAGAACCGTCAAACATAACAGATGTAAATCCTGCTTCGATTACTTTTTTAGCACCTTCGTAGCTGCCGTGGTCTAAATGGATAGCAACCGGAACAGTGATATTAAGTTCATCAATCATGCCTTTTACCATGCCTACAACAGTGGTAAAACCGCACATATATTTACCCGCACCTTCTGATACACCCAAGATAACAGGAGAATTGTTTTCCTGTGCTGTGAGCAAAATAGCTTTGGTCCATTCAAGATTGTTAATATTGAACTGACCTACCGCATATTTTCCTGCTTTCGCTTTTTTAAGCATTTCACTCGCTGATACTAACATAAAAAACTCCTCCATAAAAATTTCATTATATAAATATTATACCTTTAATGTAAGTTTATGTCAAGACATTTCATTCAAAGCGTTTAAACTTTCTTCCCACTCTGTCATAAGTCTTTCTGACTTTTGTGTATTTTGTTCCATTGCTTTAGATAATTCCATAAGTTTCTCATAATTGTTTTGGATTTCGGGGTCAGACATTCTTATCTCTAACTCCTCTGCTTCTTTTTCAAGTCTAGCTATTTCTTCTTCCGCCTTATTTATCTTTGTTTTAAGCTTTCTTTTCTGACTTTCAAATTCCTTGTTAAGACGGTATTGTTCCCCGCCCGATTTCGCCTTTTTGACTGTTTCTTCTGTTTTTTGTTGTGCGTGGTCTAAATAATAAGCGTAATCCCCCGCATAACCTTTCATTCCTGTTGCAGACATTTCATAAACCTTAGTTGCAAGACGGTTTATAAAATATCTATCGTGAGAAACTATGAGCAGTGTTCCGTCATAACCCTCCAGTGCTTTTTCCAAAGCTTCTTTAGAGGGAATATCAAGATGGTTAGTCGGCTCGTCAAGAAGCAGAAAGTTCGCTTTTGAAAGCATGAGCTTTGTAAGGCACACTCTTGCCCTTTCCCCGCCACTTAAAGTCGATATTTGCTTGAAAACATCTTCGCCTGTGAACAAAAATGCTGCTAAAGCACATCTTATAGTTGTGTTGTCAAGCTCGGGAAGTGCATCCGAAATCTCGTCAAAAATTGTTTTGTCGGGGCTTAAATCCGCCTGATGTTGGTCATAATATGCAATTTCAACTCTCGAGCCCCTTTTTATGTTGCCTTTATCATAATTCTGTCTGCCAGTGAGTATGTGAAAAAGTGTACTTTTACCACATCCGTTTGGACCGAGCAGAAAAGTTCTCTCTCCTTTTTTGATTTCAAAATCTATATTCTGAAACAGCGGAACACCATCAAAGCTTTTGCCAAGGTCTGTAACAGTTAAAACATCAAATCCACAACCCTCACGGATTGAAAATTTAAATCTTATGCTTTTTTCCGCTTCTTCAGGGGTAATCAGTCCCTCTTTAATACGGTCTATTGCCTTTTGTTTACTCTCCGCAGTTTTGATGTTTCTCTCTCTGTTCCACTGCTTTTGCTGAGCAATTATACCCTCAAGCCTTGAAATTTCTTTTGTTTTTAACGCGTATTCCTTTGCAACAGATGCCTCAAAAAGTTCTTTTTCCTTACGGTATTTTGAATAGTTTCCGCGATATTCTTTCAGTTTTGTGTGAGAAATATCGAAGATACGATTGGTAGTTTTATCTAAAAAGAAACGGTCGTGAGTTATAATCAAAACTGTTCCTTTATATCCCACCAAGAAATTTTCAAGCCACGAGATTGCTGAAATATCCAAATGGTTGGTAGGCTCGTCAAGAAGTAAGATGTCTGCTTTTTCAAGTATCATTTTTGCAAGCATTACTCTTGTTCTCTGCCCTCCGCTTAAGGCTGTCATGGGAAGAGAAATTTCTTCTTTTGTAAGACCAAGCCCCAAAAGTGCTGAGGTAGTTAAGTTTTTATAAAGGAGTCCGTCTTTTTCTATAAATTCGTTATTCAGGCGGTCATATCGTGAGATTTTTTCAGCGTCATGGTCTGTTTCGAGTTCCGCTTGCAACATCTCAAGCTCTGCTTCAAGCTCAATACACTCCTTAAATGCGCCGTATAAAACCTCGTCATAAGCTGTTCTTTCGGAATTTATTTCAGCAAACTGCTCCATATAGCTGATTTTGAGCTGACGGGCTTTAAATATTTCTCCTTCATCGCATGACAAAGCACCCGTAATGATTTTGAAAAGGGTAGACTTCCCTGCACCGTTCATGCCTAAGATGCCTATTTTATCCCCCTCTTCTACATTAAAGGATACATTTTTAAGTATTTGCTCTGTCCCAAAAGATTTGGAAATGTGCGACGCACTTAATAGCACCATAATCAAAATTCCTCAAAACAAAAACACTTGAAGCCAAGTGTTTTTGAAAATAATATTATCTGTTCAAAATAAGTTTTGTGAGTTCAACAGGGTCAACAATTTTACCGTCTTTATAAACTCTCATATTTCCTGATGCGATTTCGTCAATCAAAATAACTTCGTCATTGTTGTAACCAAATTCAAATTTGATATCCCACAAATCAAGACCGATTGTCTTTAAATCATCAGCAACAATTTTTGTAATTTTAAGAGTCTGTTCTTTCATGCTCTTGAACATTTCTTCACTCATAACGCCAAGCGCTGCAAGGCCTTCACTTGTAACAAGCGGATCGCCCTTTTCGTCATTTTTGAAAGTACATTCAACATAACCACCCTCTAAAGGAGTGCCGTCAGCAATGTATTCGCCGTATCTTCTGATAAAACTGCCTGTTGCAACAAGTCTGCAAATTACTTCAAGACCGTTACCAAACACTTTACCAGGAAGAACTTCCATAGTTGCTTCGTCAACATTTGCACTTACATAGTGAGTTTTAATTCCTGCTTCTTTTAATAAATCAAAATAATAAACTGATGTTCTTAAGTTTGCTTTGCCAATGCCTTCAATTTTAAGGCCTACGCTATTTTCACCCGGGTCAAATACACCATCTTTTCCTGTACAGTCGTCTTTAAACTTAAGCATTACATTGCCGTTTTCAAGACTAAACACATCTTTGGTTTTTCCTTCGTAAATCTTTTTCATTGTTTTGACCTCCTAAATTTAATCATTTACTTACGGATTATAACATAAATCTTTAAAAAAATCAATATATATAAAATAAAAAAATCAATTTTTCGGAAAGGCTTGTGTATTATGATTTTTATTGTGCGGAAAAAAAGATTTTTTGCGTTTTTGACTATGGTATTTATAAGTCTTGGCACTATCTTCTTAGGTTATGCGTTTTCGGGGTCTGTTCTTACCGCCACATCCAAGACCGACTGGGGTTTAGGATATGGCGAAAGCGGGAGTATGCCTACGGGGAATATGTCAAAAGAAGAGCTTTCAAAGTTTAACGCTTTCTATGTTGGCGATACCGCAAAAAAGGAAATTTATTTAACCTTTGATGCAGGGTATGAAAACGGATATACTCCTAAGATTTTAGATGTCCTTAAAAAGCATAACGCAAACGCAACATTCTTTCTGGTTGGAAACTATTTAGATACCAGTCCTGATTTAGTCAAAAGAATGGTTGCCGAGGGTCATCATGTAGGAAACCACACCTTAAGCCATCCTGATATGTCAAAAATTTCTGACAAAGCTTCATTTCAAAAAGAATTAAATGAGCTTGAGAACAAGTTCAAACAAATAACCGGAAAAGACATGGAAAAAATCTACAGACCTCCGCAAGGCAAATTCAACGAGAACAATTTAAAAATGGCAAAAGAATTGGGATACAAGACTTACTTTTGGTCACTTGCCTATGTCGACTGGCTTGAAGGCAATCAGCCGACACGCGATTTTGCATTTTCAAAGCTTATTCCAAGAATTCATAACGGCGCAATCGTGCTCTTACATTCAACCTCCAAAACGAACGCCGATATTTTAGACGAACTTTTGACTAAATGGAAAGATGCGGGCTACACCTTCGGAGATATTACAAAGCTTTAATTTTGTTTTCTCACAAGTGCGTAATCGTCTCCATCTCTGTAGTATGGGCATTTTTTCTGCTGTGACAGACGATAAAATTCGTCCTCGTCAAGATTAGCATTACAAATTCCCTCGCCCGAAAATTCATCATATTCAAAATACATACAGGTTTCGCAGTCCATGTTTTTCTCCTCTGATAGTATAAACACAAAAAACCGCATAATTGCGGTTTTTGTTTGTATTTTTTAGTTTTCGCTGTAGATAACTGTGAGGTCGGGGTGAAGCTGAAGAATTGATGCAGGAACTTTAGGTGTGATAGGACCAAAGAAAGCTTTTTCCATAATTTCAGCTTTGTTTTTGCCGTTTGCGATAAGCAATACTTTTTTAGCCTGCATAATAGCTTGCATACCCATTGTTACAGCTTCGCGCGGAACTTCGTCTATTGATGCAAAAAATCTTGCATTTGCTTCTATTGTAGATGGGTCTAAAGTAACTCTGTTTGTACCCTTTACAAATTCTTCGCAAGGTTCGTTAAAACCAATGTGACCATCTAAGCCAATACCCAAAAGCTGAAGGTCAATACCGCCCAAATCTTCGATAAGAGCATCATATCTTTTACATTCTGCTTCGATATCAGCTGCACAGCCGTTAGGAACATTTGTGTTTTCCATTTTGATGTTTATTTTTTCGAACAGGTTTTTGTTCATGAAATAGCGATAGCTCTGGTCGTTGTCTGTAGACAAACCAACATATTCGTCAAGGTTTACAGATGTTACATCTGAAAAATCCAAATCTCCGTTATCGCAAGCCTTTGCGAGATTTTCGTATGTTCCGATGGGGCTTGAGCCTGTTGCGAGTCCTAAAACTGAGTTAGGCTTTGAAATTACCTGTGCTGCAATTACAGCAGCAGCTTTACGGCTTAATTCTTCATAGGTTTTAACTTTAATATACTTCATTTTACTTCTCCTCCATTTTATATTAGTCTTCTTTTCTTCTTACAACAATATTGTTTATACTTTTAACAATGCAACCTGCAGGGAAAACACCTCTTAAGGAGTTTAACGGATATACAGATGTTGCTTTGCCGATAACAGTACCGGGGTTTAAAACGCATCCGCAACCGATATCAGCATCGTCTGCTAAAATACCGCCAATCTTGCGAAGTCCTGTTTCGTAATTTTCATCGCCGTGTATAACGATATTTTTGCCGTCCGATTTAAGGTTTGAGCAGATTGAACCTGCCCCCATGTGCGCATGATTTCCCAAAATTGAATCGCCTACATAATTGTAGTGCGGAACCTGTGCTTTGTCGAGCAAAACGCAGTTCTTTAATTCTGTAGAGTTGCCAATAACGCAGTTTTTGCCTGTAATTACATTACCTCTTAAAAATGCGCCGGGACGGAGTTCTGTGCCTTCTCCTATTATTGCGGGTGGCTCGATAGTAACTGTCTTTGCGATTTTAACATTTTCGCCAACAAATACACCGTCTTGGATTTCGGTAAAGCCTTCAAGTCCGTTTTCAATAAGTTCCTTTATATATCCTTTTATTTCAGGAAGCATTTCCCAAGGATATTCATGCTTTTCAAAAAGCTTTTTAAGATATTCGGTTTTGCAATCAAATAATTCCTTAGTTTTAACAAGCTTATTCAACGCTATGACCCCTTTCGATAATCTTATTTACAATCATGTCTGCATAGCTTACGCATTTTTCCTGGGTTTCGCTTTCAATCATAACACGGATAACCGGTTCTGTACCGCTCTGGCGAAGTAATGCTCTGCCGTTGCCGTCAATCAGCTTTTCAACTTCTTCTAATGTAGCTAATACTTCTTTGTCGTTTAAAACAGCAGGTTTATCCTTAACTCTTACATTTCTTGTGTACTGCGGATAAAGCATAACAGGTTCGGCAAGCTTTGAAAGAGAAGTTTTTCTGTCGCAAACTTCTTCTGTAATCATAATAGCTGTGAGCAAGCCGTCGCCTGTTGTTGCATATTTTTTCAATATGATGTGACCTGACTGTTCTCCGCCAAGGCAATAATCATTTTCCTGCATACATTCATAAACAAAGCGGTCGCCTACTGTTGTCTGCGCACACTTGATGCCGATTTTATCAAGACTTGAAATAAGTCCGCTGTTTGACATAATTGTTGCAACAACAGTATCTCCGTTAAGCATACCTCTGTCTTTTAAGCGTTTGCCTAAAATATAAAGCATAGCGTCGCCGTCTACAACATTTCCGTTTTCATCAACTGCAATACATCTGTCACAGTCGCCGTCAAAAGCAAAACCTAAATCAAGATGCTGTTCTTTTACAACTTTACAAAGGTTTTCAATGTGTGTAGAACCGCAGTTTTCGTTTACATTAAGACCATTAGGCTCTGTGCCTACAACAACTGTCTGCGCACCAAGTGCACCAAACAAAGATTTTGCGAGCATCCATGATGCGCCGTTTGCACAGTCAAGACCGATTTTCAAGTTTTTATATGAATTAGATGCAACTGAAATTAAGTATCCTAAATAACGGTTTCTGCCTGAAACATAGTCAACAATACAGCCAATTCTTTCTCTGTGAGCAAGCGGCAAATCACTGCCTGTAACTCCCAAAGATTTTAAATCTCCGTCGATATATGCCTCTATTAAAGCAGTTGTAGCGTCATCTAACTTTTCGCCGTATTTATTTATGACTTTAATACCGTTATCATAGAACGGATTGTGAGATGCAGTAATCATAATACCGCAGTCAAATTCGTCCTGTCTTGTTACATAAGAAACGCTTGGGGTTGTTGTAACATGGAGCATATAAGCGTCTGCACCTGATGCTGTAATACCAGCAACAAGAGAGTATTCTAACATATAGCTTGAGCGTCTTGTATCTTTACCTACAACAATACGGGGTTTGTATTTAGCTTTATTACAGCCTGAAAGCTCTGATTGATAATACCAACCCAAAAATCTACCCACTTTGTATGCCTGCATAGAGGTTAGTGTAAGATTAGCCTCGCCTCTGAAGCCGTCTGTTCCGAAATATTTATTCTTAACAGGAACGCCTGGTGCATTTCTGTGAAGAATAATTTTATCATGTAAAAGCTCATCTGTAGAAATATCAAACAATTCGCAAAGCTGAAGAACTTTATCAATTTGCGGAAGAGCCTGGTCCATCTCCCACTTTGAAACAGACTGTCTTGAAACAGAAATTTTTTCAGCAAGCTGTTCCTGAGAAATATTCTCCGCTATTCTAAGCTGTGTTATTTTTTCGCCTATGGTCATTTAAATCACCTTTCTTGAAAATCAATATTTTACCACTCTACCACAAGTATATCTTTTGCAAAATTTAAAGTCAATCAACTATAGCTTGAACTTTTCGCAACTTAAGGTTGCGATATCTTATTTTATCATACAATTTATACATGATTTTGTAATTTTTTGCAACATTTTTGTAAAGTTTTATTTCCAATTTATTAAAATTTGATAAAAAAAGACCGATTTAAAATCGGTCTTTTTACAAAGTTTTAGTTAAAACTTTTTACGCATGAATGAAGGCAAGCCTAATTCGTCATCTTCTTCGGTTGTTTCCTGCTGTGCCATTTCGCGTTCTTTTTTAAGTGTGTCAAACAAGCTTCCTTTAGATGCTGCTTCTGCTGCTACAGGAGAAACATCTTCGCTTTTTTTACCAAACGCAAAACCGCTCTTTGTATCAAAGCCT
>JAFWXG010000071.1 GCA_017523005.1 Clostridia bacterium | reverse complement strand
TTATAGGAATATCCAGCTTTAACAGAGATAATTATACAGCCCCGGTAAACCTTGCAAGCTTTAAGGAAAGTGGAGCTATTGAGTATTCAAGCGATATTCTTATAGGCTTACAATATGCTGGAATGGACTACCAAGAGGGGGAAGCAGACAAAACAAGAGAAAAGAGAATAAGGGAGCTTTTGAAGCAAGCAACTATAGACGGAAAGAACGGCAACCCACAGAAAATACAAGTAAAAATACTTAAGAACAGAAACGGCAGTAAAGGGGAAATATACCTTAATTTTACGCCAATGTTTAACTATTTTGAAGAAAGCGGAAAAGCCGAATATACACCAACTAAAAAACCGTTATAAGGGGGTATTTAATGGAATTAGATTTTACAGGACTTACCCAGAACACACCAGAAATAACGGAGCCGCAAACTTCGGCTATTCCAGCCAGCGTACAACTGCAAAAAAAAGCAGATGAACGCCAAAGGGAAATAGAGGAAGCCCGCAGAGTTTATGCAACTTACCAGGATAATATAAAACTATCTGGGGAACTGCAGACAGCTATATTAAAGGGGCTTAAGTCTGGGGCTGATATAACAGACTTATTCTTAAAGGCTTGCAAGGCTATAAGCCTTATGACTTCTAACAGCGTATTTTATACCCAAACAGAAGCAGACCTTAAAGCAATATACGGCATAGGCTTAAAGCAACCTGGAGCAATACAAAAAGAGCTTGACGAGGTACGGCAACGCTTAACAATGCTAACACGCCCAGAGCTGCAGCAAGAGCCAGAGGACAGCCGAAACAGAATAAACAGGGCAATTAAAGCCCACCAGGACAGAGAAAACCAACTTATAGAATTATTAAAAGCGAGGTAATAAGAATATGACATACAGAGAATTAAAGGACAGACAGCAAAAAGAAATAGACAGCTTCCCGATGATGTGGGCTTTTAGTGAAAAGCAGCTTAAAGAGGGAATGAAAAAGTTAGGCGTTAAGGATATGGGGGAACTTAAGGCAATAGCCCCCAGCGGATTTGTAAGAAAGACCGACTATAAAGCTTTATGGGATTTGATACACCGCCACCAGCAAGAATTAAAAGAAGCAATAGAAGCCGATAAAACAGGCGAGGGCTTTATATATGATATGTTTTATACAGAGCTTGCAAACCACGAATATAGTTATACCGGCGACCCTACAGAAGCTTTAAGGGCTTGCAGCATACAGCCGCTACAGATAGAGCAAGACCCCAGACTAAACAAGGGCTTTTGTAAAGCGGCAAAGGAACTGGAAGCAGAAGCGGAATAAAACTTAGGGTAAAACTTAGGCAGACACCCAAAAAGCAGCCTAAGAATATATTTTTATAGGCTTAAAAGAGCCAAAAAACAGCCAAAATAAGAAAAAAATAAAAAGGCAGGGGCAAAACTTAGCCCCCGCTTTTTTTATATATTAAACCTTATACAAATAACTCACCAAAAACAGCCTTAAAAAGAAAAATAACTTCTTGAGGGGGTAACTTCCCACGCTTCAAAGCTTCTATAAAGTTTTCTTCTGTAAGCTGTTCTGCTTCCGGCTTATCGCTGTTATAAAGAAATGCTAACGGAGCATAGCCCCAGCCCTTATTAGCCGCAAGCTCCAAAAATAACTCTATCAATGCTTCATAGTACAATACTTTTAATGGTAACATAACAACCACCCCCAGAGCTTACCATAAAAAGCCCCAAAATAGAGTTTTTATACTCTACTTAGATTATACATACTTTTTTCAAAAAAAGCAGCTAAAGTTTTTGAAGATAATTAAATATTTTCATAGTAAAACAGGGGGGCTAACCAGGAGAACGCAACAACGAAAAAAGCCTTATTTTCTATGTTAAGTTATACAAGTAATTTTGCATAGGGAAAGGAAAAGGGAAAGGACTTGACAAAATAAAATATTTATGGTACAATATAATTAAGATAAACACAAAGAAAACGAAGTACAAGAAAATTAACAGAAAGGGGGAGCAATCAACCAATGACAGAAGCAGCAAAGGAAGCTAAAAACAAATATAAAAGGGAATGGAGAAAAAACAATCCCGAAAAGGTAAGGGCTGCTAATGAACGATACTGGGAAAAGAAAGCGAGGGGAGAGAGTGAACAACAGCAAAGAAGAAACCCTAATAGCTGCACTACTGACAAGCCCGACAGTTAAGGCGGCTGCAGCGGCTACAGAGATACCCGAAAGCACTATATACAGCTATTTAAGAAAGCCAGACTTTAAGAAACGCTACAGGGAAGCTAAAGCCGATGTAGTACACCAGGCTACAACCTATTTACAGGGCAAAACAGCGGATATTTTAGAGGTAATAAGCGAAATAGCCAATAATAAGGAAATACACCCACAAACAAGGCTTACAGCTTGCAGAACGCTTTTAGAATATTCTATTAAGTTTACTGAAACAAGCGACATAGTGGAGCAGATACAGGAACTTAAAGCCGAATTTGACGAAGAAACAGGCAACATTTAATTTTATTTTATAGGAGCTGATACAATGACAGACTACAAAGACCAACTTATAGAACTGCTTAACGAAAAAGTTAGACGGTTAGAGAACGAAAAAGAAAGCCAGCGTAAAGAAATAAACCGGCTTAAAAAAGAAGTTAGAGAACTTAAGAAAGGGGCTGCAGCTGATGAAGAATAAGGCAATAGCTTTTATATTAGTTTTAGGTATGCTGCTATGCTTCTTTACAGGCTGCAGCAAGGCTACAAAAGTAATAGCCGATACAGACACAATCTACATAGCCAGAACAGGCACAGAAACGCTTATAATTGACCGTACAGCCGATAAAGAATATACCTATAGGACTATAAGGGTAAAGAAAGAAAACGCCCCTACAGAGCCTAAAACAAGCCAGAAAACAGACACAATAGAAATAGTCTTACTTCCTGGGGGCAGTATGGAAATAACAGACATAGTAGGCGGCAAAGTTTACACAATCCACAGGAAAGGGCTGTTTTAATGGAAAAGAAGCTTATAAAAGACCTTAAGGAAATGCACCGCCAGAAGCAAGCCGAAAAAGAGCAAATAGAGAAAGAAAAGAAGTTTGCTTTATATATATTTGACTGCATAAGATACCCCCAGCCAAATAGAAATATACACGACTTCGAGGGGGAAGAATGAAGCATAGCACTATAAAGGCTTTAGAGAACTTAAAGCGACAAAAAGACGAAATTATAGAAATTGAGGACTTAAGCGAATATTACAAGGACATTTTCGGGGAAGATGTAGAGCCACAGCCCCCAGACGAAAGCAGGGATAAAAAATGAGTATGGCAGAAAGGCTTATAAAGCTTGATGATTTTATAACAGAAAACCCAGAAGCCCGATTTATGATAAAGGACAAAGCCGGGGAACAGCGACTATTAACGCCGGTACAGCTGTTAGAGTATGCAGCCCAGGGGAATATATCTTATTTATCATACGGCAGGGGCAGTATAACAGGACAAATAGCAAAGGAACTTTGCAAGGATAAAGACGGAAACTACACCGCTAAAATTTTTGAAGCTGGAGGATATTAAACAATGAACGAAGAAAGAATTTATTTAACTGATTATATCGAAAAATTTAGAACAGCATACCACCAGGCAAGAGCCGCTTTTGAGCTTTACAGTAACGCCCTGGAGAGTGAAAAGAAGAACTGGCAAAGAGAACTACAAAGGGGCTGGAACGATAGCGAAAGCCTTAAAAGAGATTATGCAAAGCACGAAACAACGGAAAGGGAGCTTAAAGGCAGACTTGAAACAGTAGTAAGGGAAGCTAAAGCCGAATTTGCAGAAATCATAAACGAAGCTAACGGCGTATTTGATAGACACTTTAGAGCAACGCCGGAGAGCATAGACGAAAAGGGGCTTGCACTTCTTAACAGCGGCGTAATGACCGGCAAAGAGCTTTTAGCGTTAGCCGATGAATACCCAGAAAATTATACTATGCGTAAGCTTATAGGTAAGAAAATAGAAGAAGTAGGCGTACAGACCAGGGATAGAGATTTAGAATTTAAGGGCAGAACGCTTAAGCTTACACCTACAACCCACAGCGACGCCCTGGAAGCCGTACAGAACTGGGCAGAATACGCCTTAAGACCTAACGAAATAGAAAGAACAGCCGTATTTAACCGACAGTTTGACCAGCGTATAGATGAAATCAAAGCAAAGGTAGAGGGCTACTCTATCCCGAAAGTAGCACCGGCACAGAATACAGGGGCAATCAATGAATAAGAAAGCCTTAAGCAAGGCACTAAAGACCCTGGAAGAACTGCAGAACATACAAAAGCCCAAAATATTTATTGTAGATTATACAGACGGAACAAGCGAAAAGCTAACCGATGTTACAATACTTCTAAACGCTATTAAGCAATCTGCAGAAAGAGAAGCAGACCCAGACTACAAAGCCTTTAAGAAGATAACTTATAAGAGCGACAGACAAAGTAAAGCAACCCTGGGAATAGTAACCGGCTTTTTAACGGCTGCAGGAGAGCCAGACCCCGAAATAGTAGAGGTATAAGCTTATGAATAGAAGTATATTAAAAGAACTGCACCGCCTGGGAAGCCAAAACCTTAACCACATAGAAGTTATAGCAGAGGTAAACGGAGTAGAGGGCAGATATAAAGCCAGGGAGCTTAAGCAATACCCAGAAGCTAAACTTGTAAAGATTATTAAGGGAAACAACCTTAAAGACCTTGACTATATTATAGAAAGGCTTGATATATTAGCAAATGAATAAAGCAGCAGTATTAAAAATCCTTGAAGAAATCAAAGGCAAAGTAAATAAAAATCTTAAAGTAAAAATGCACTATAAAGACGGTACAACCGAAACAATAGACTTTTTGGCGGCTATAGGGCGATATACCAACCCAGGAACGCCCCCGGAAGTTAAGCATATTGACTTTATAGGCAATTATAAAAACCAGGGTATTTTACCGGCTATGCTGCTTTATTTAGCCGATATAGAAGTAAATACAGACGATATAGCAATAGATACAAGCGACCTGGATTTTACAGAAGATTTTGAAGTATTTACAAGCGACAGCGACACAGATTTAGTTTAATTTTCCATCATTTTTTCATATAGAAAGGGCGGTACTGCTTCGGCGGTACTGCTTTTTCATTTACAAAAAGAAGCACAAAAGCACCAGGAAAACGAAGTACAAGAAGAATAAAAAAATATTTTCATAATATCTATTGACATTTCATAACAAAAAGTGTATAATATAAGGGAAGGGAATATAAGACCCAGAAAGGAGCTTTAATATATGAATAGTTTACAGGTAATGACACCAAACACCAGCCCAGCAGTAATAAGCTTTAACGCTGACCTTTTCGACAGATTTATAAATTATACTGATGTAAAGGAAACCACGCTTAAAGGCTATGCGGTATGTATAAGGGCATTTATAAAATATCTGGCAGAGAATAACATACACCAGCCCCAGAGGGAAGATATAAAAGCCTATAAAGCATACCTTGACAGCACCGACCACACAGCCGGAACAAAGCAGCAGTATTTAAGAGCTGTTAAGCATTTCTTTAAGTGGACTTCTGCAGAGGGCTTATATCCAAACATAGCAGACAATATAAAAGGCGTTAAGGTACGCCAGGACAACACAAAGAAAGACGCTTTAAGCGAAACCGATATAAAGGCAATTTGCGACAGCATAGACCGCAGCACCGAAACAGGAAAAAGGGACTTTGCTATTATCCTTTTAGCTGTTACAGGCGGCTTAAGAATTATAGAAATGCAAAGGGCAGATATAGAGGACATAAAGACAATAGCCGGGGAAAAAGTTTTATTTATCCAGGGCAAAGGCAGAGAAGAAAAAGACGAATACAAGAAGATAACGCCGGAAGTCTGGGAAGCCTTAAGCGACTATCTGGAAGCCAGAACGGACAAAAGCAAGAAAGCCCCCTTATTTACCGGCACAAGCAACAGAGCCAAAGGGGAACGCTTGACAGAGCCGAGCATAAGCCGAATTATAAAAGGCGTTTTTAAGGCTGCAGGCTATGACAGCGACAGAATAACAGCCCACAGCTTAAGACATACCAGCGTAACAATGCTATTAAAGGCAGGGGCTACAATACAGGAAGCCCAGCAACACGCCCGACACGCTGACCCGGCAACTACTGGAATATACGCCCACAACATCGAGAGAGAGAAGCAGCACACAGAACAGCGTATATATAACCAGATATTTAACCCGACCAGCAGAAACCTTTTAGCAGAAGCAGAAACCCTTTTACAAGGATTTACACCAGCCCAGCTTATAGCTGCTATAGATTATTTGAAAGGAGTACAAGCAGTATGAAAACAGGCAGACCAAGAAAAGAGCCTACACCGACCCAGGAGCTTACAAAGCTTTTTTATACCGTTGACGAAGTAGCCGAGATTTTAGGCGTACACTCTAACACCGTAAGAAAGCTTATAAAGGAAGATAAGCTAAAGGCTGAAAGAGTAGGCAGACTTATAAGAATTAAAAAAGAAACCCTGGAAAACCTTTAATTTTTAAGTCTATGCAAAATTAGAAACATAACTTAACATAGAAAGAGAGGTAAAAAAAGAATGATTTTAACGCTTGCAAACCAAAAAGGCGGCGTAAGTAAGACTACAACGGCTGCAGCTTTAGGGCAGGGCTTACAGCTTAAAGGCTATAAAGTCTTATTTATCGACCTTGACCCCCAGGGAAACTTAAGCTACCATTTAGGAGCTGACACCCTGGAAAGCCCCACTATAGCCGATGTATTAGAGGGGAAAAAGACACCAGAGGGGGCAAAACAGAAAGCCGCTGACACCTGGGAAATTATACCCAGCGACCACGAAACCAGCTTACACCAACACAGCACACCGCCCCAGCTTTTAAGAGAGCGAATAGAGCCTATAAAAAATAAGTATGATTTTATCATCATTGACACACCGCCCACACTTTCGGCACTTACTATTAACGCTTTTGTAGCTGCAGACAGGGTAATTATACCGACCACCGCCAGCACTTACGCAACCCAGGGAATTATACAGCTTTACCAGACAATAGAACAAGCCCAGAAGCTTAACCCAGGCTTAAAGCTTGACGGTATTCTATTAACCAGATACACAGACAGAAGTATTATAAACCGCCAAATTAAAAAGGCTATCGAAGCTTTAGCCGATAAGATAGGAACTAAAGTATATAAAACTACTATTAGACAGGCTATAGCAGTAGAAGAAGCCCAGGCAACAAAAACAGCTTTATTTGAGTATGCACCAAAAGCAACGGCAGCCAAAGACTACAAAGACTTTATAAAAGAAATAGAAAGAGGTATTAAAAAATGAGTAAAAAAGACTTTTCCGCTACTTTTGAGAGCTTAACAGCTACCACCGAAAAGAAAGAGAGAGCAGAACGCAGAACGGCAGACCCAGAGAGAGAACAGGAAGCAAGGGCAGCTTTAGCAACCCAGGGGAAAAAGGGCTACAAGCTGCAGCGTATAAATATGGCATTTACGCCCGATAATATCGACTATTTAAGACTTGTAAGCAAAGCAAAGGGCTTAACTATGACCCAGTTTGTAAACGAGATTATAGACAGAGAAAGAGAACAAAACGCCGATATAGTGGAGCAGTTAAAAGCCTTTACAGACAAACTATAAAAGGGGGAATAGCACTTGACCGCAAACCAAGAAAAAATAAAAAAGCTTTTTCTTGAATACCTGGAAACTATAGAAGATACAAGCATAGATAAAAAAGCATTAAAAAATAACGCCCTTAATGTAATATCTGCATTGACCCCAGCCGCAGCCAAAAACATTTTAGAGAGCGATAAAGCCCAAAACCCAGCCGAAGAAACAGACCCTATAAAAGAAGCAGACCCCGAAGAAGTAAACAGAATTATACTTAATTATCTTTTAGAAACCACCGACAGCGAGGGAATACCTTTACTTTATAGACCTATTACGGCTGGCGGCAAAGGGCAGACCGTAGCAAAGAGTATTATAGAGCTTGTAGATTACGGCTTAGCTATGCTTAATGCTGAATTACGCCCAATTTTTGAAAAAGAACATAAAAAGTTTGAAAAAAAGCAAAAAAAGACGGAGCAGGAACGCCAGGAAAACGAGGACAATTTAAGGAAGCTTATTTTTGAAAAATACAACTCTATTATAAAGCGACTTATAACGCTTTTATGGGACAAAGAAGCAGCCGGCAGCGTTGAGGATAGCGACATATTTACACCAGAAACCTTAATAAGTGTTATTCCTAAAGAAAGCTTTATACTTAATGACAAAGTAAACAAGCTTTTGCCTATAATTGATGTTGACGGACAGGAACAACCTTTAATAGTAAGCGGCAAAAAAGCTAAAAAAGAACTTACAACCACAATTTTATTAAGTTACGCCGGGGACAATTTAGAACTTAAGGGCGGTAAAAGCTGGACTGCTTACGATAGAGCCGTACACAATGCAGTTATATCATTATGGGAAGCGGGAAACACTTATTTTACCCCCGAAATGGTATATAGGGCGATGAATGGAATTACAGCAGATGACTATATAAGCCCTACCGCTGTAGCTGATGTAGAAGCCAGCATAGAGAAAAGCAGAGTTATAAAAGCTGTTATAAAGTGTTCTGATGTTTCCGCAGCCTATAAAAAGAAAAGCACCGCCACGCTTGACGCTTTTTTGCTTGAAGTTAGAAAAGCTACAGTAAAAGCCGGGGGAACTACAAAAGCTGCTTACTGTTTTATATCACAGGCAAAGCCTATTTTATACGAATATAGCCAAATATCCGGGGAGATTTTAGCTTTTAGCCCTAAACTATTACAAACAAAAAAAGCTGTAAACAGTACAGCCGATGTAATAGTAATAAGGGAATACCTTATAAGGCGTATAGAAGAAATGAAAAGCCCCAGGAAAACAGCATACAGACAAAACCATAAAATTAAGTATGCTGCTATATATAGCCTTTTGAGTAAAGAAGAACTTACAAAGGACAAACAGAAGAAAACAAAATCACATATAGAAAAGCTGCTTAAGTACTATGTAGGCACAAAATACATAAAAGGCTATGAAGAATATACAATAGGCAGACGAAAAGAGGGCGTTATAATAGATGTATGACCCCAAAAACCGCACCTACAGCCCCCAAAAAATGCACCCTTCGACCCCAAAAACCGCACCCCTACACCCCAAAAACCGCACCCCATAGGAACTAAAAAAAGCACCGCAAACCCGCATAAAATAAGGCTTTTTTACACTTTGCGAAAAAAGTTTAAGTTATATAAGTTATTACAAGTTATATAGCACGCTCCCGCCCCTATTTGCAATAGGGCGGGGCTATAGATATAATAAAGTAAAGAAAGCCTATAAAGTAGTTTATGCAAAATTATCTTTATAACTTAACATTGAAAAAGGGCACAAGAAAAGCCGCCCCGGAGCTGATACAAACCAGGGCAGCTAATACCATAAAGCCAACCTATAAAGCCTTATAGCCCTTTTATTATACCACAGAAGTACAAGAAAAGCAATATAAAAGGAGAATTTTTTATTATGATACTTAAAAGACAAGAAGCAATAGAACATATAAGGGGGCAGCTTCCCGAATACCTGGAGCAGACCGGCAGAAGCACCCGAAAAAACTTTAGCTGCTGCAATCCACAGCACACAGACAAAAACCCCAGCTGCAGTTATGACCGAAAAAGAAATAAAGCCCACTGCTTCGGCTGTAATACTGATTTTGATACTTTAGACTTTATAGCTTTTGACAACGGAACAGGGGCAGACTTTAACGCCACACTTGCGAGGGCTGCAGAATACTTTAATATAACTATTGTAAATGATACCGAACACAGCAAAGGGGAACGAGGGGGAACAATGCAAGAAAAGCCAGTAAAGCAAGAAGAATATAAAAAGCCAGAAGAATACGAAGTACAAGAAATAAAGGCAGATTTTACAGAATATATAAAGAGCTGCAGGGCTGCTTTATCTGGAAGCCAAAGGGCTATAGACTATTTGACCGGCAGGGGCTTAAGTCTGGAAACTATAGAACGCTTTAGCCTGGGATATGACAGCAACAAAGACCAGATAATTATACCATATAATAAAAACGGTACTTACTATATAGGCAGAGGAATAAGCCAGAAAAGCTTTTACAAGCCTAAAACAGAAGTAGCCGGAACAGAGCCAGTATATAACTTAGAAGCATTATATACAGATAATGAAAAACCGGTATTTGTTGTAGAAGCTCCCTTTTGTGCTATAAGCATTATGCAAGAGGGCGGGGCAGCTGTAGCCGTAGGCGGCACAGGCAGCAACAAGCTTATAACTTTGCTTAAAGGCAGACCGACAAAAAAGACCCTTATATTATGTATGGATAATGATATAAAGGGAAAGGAAGCACAAGAAAAACTTATAGAGGGAATAAAAGAAATAGGCGTAAATTACATAGAAGCAAACATAGCCGGGGAATACAAAGACCCTAACGAAGCTTTAACAGCAGACCGCAACGCTTTAAGAATTGCTATAAAAACTTTAGAAAATCCAGAAGAAGCAGCAAGGGAAGCTTATTTAAGCACAGCTGAAGCTAACCATTTACAAGGATTTATAGAAGATATAAAAAAAAGCAAGGAAAGCCCCGCAATATCTACCGGCTTTAATAACCTTGATGAAGTATTAGACGGCGGGCTGTTTCCTGGGCTTTATGTTGTAGGAGCTATAAGCAGTTTAGGTAAAACTACATTTTGCTTACAAATAGCAGACCAGATAGCGGCAGCCGGGAAAGATGTTTTAATTTTTAGTCTGGAAATGGCAAGGGCTGAACTTATGGCAAAGAGTATAAGCCGCTTAACAATACAAACGGTACTTAACGAGGGCGGCAATACCAGGAACGCAAAAACAACAAGGGGAATACTGGCAGGTAAAAACTACAATAGCTACAGTAAAGAAGAAAAGCAGCTTATAGAAAAATCAATGTTAAGGTATGGAGAATTTGCAAGCCATATATATATTAGCGAGGGTATGGGGGATATAGGAGTAGAACAGATAAAAAATACTGTTAAAAAGCATATTTCTTTTACCGGCAAAGCTCCAGTTATTATTATTGATT
>JAFWXG010000070.1 GCA_017523005.1 Clostridia bacterium | reverse complement strand
TTCGTAACTGCCCTGACCCGCTCGGTATCATTACAACTTCATAAAAAAAGAAAGGCCGCTGTTTTGCACAGCGGCCTTTTTGCTTGTTGTGTTTTAAATTACCGAAACAGGGTGATTACAGGAGGGCAACCATTTTGTCCAAATTCATACCCTTTTAGAAACATGGCAATCGCCACCTCATCCTGCATATCCAGCAGGGAATTAAACAGCATTTGCATGTCATCATCAAAATCATATAGCACGTTCAGCCGCTCTGCCAGACGGTCCCGCGCACTGCACGCATCCATATATAAATCATAATACGGCTTTCCTTTTTCGAAGATGTTTTCCACACCCTGCACCCGAAACGCGGGGACTGTATTTCCGATCATCGTATCATAAACTTTTCTTGCGTATCTTATCATTATTTATCACCTCTAAGTAGCATTCTATCCTACTATCTACTACTTGTCAATATTATATCATATTCAGTAGTATAATACCATCGAGGTGAGGGAATGTGAAGCCATTAAAAGAAAAAATCAGCATTACCATCGACAGTGATCTGCTGGAAAAGCTGCGGGAAATTGCCGATGCAGATTGCCGTCCTTTGTCTCAATACATCAATCTGGTTCTGAAAAAGCATCTGGAAGAACTGGAATCCAAGTGAAATGAAAGACCGCTGTGCAAAACAGCGGCCTTTTTCTATCCCTGCGTTTCAAATTGCAGTTTGTCTTTCAGTTTTGCCGCGTACTCAAAAGGTTGGGTATTCTTCTATAAGCTGCCCTTGTTGGTCGCAATACTTTTCTTTGAGCATTAGTGTATAAGCTGTGTTCAAGGAGTTTTTGTACTTGGTGTAGAAAAACTTGTTCAATGCCCAACGCATATTCTTTTCATCCTGGCTCAGTTCCTTTTCTGTTCTGGGTGGTGGTGCAAGGGCATCAATATCCTGGTACACTAAATACAAGCAAAGATACTTCCGTATCGTTTGCTTACTTTGGTGTTCTACCAGAAAGTCTATCATTTGGCTGCGCTTCTGCTCGTTGCCTATAAATGGCAGCACTCCAGAAATCATTGTAAAGCGTTCCTGGGCAATGCGCTCTTCTTTCGGGGTTAGCTCTCTGCCAAAAGGATAATCTGTTCGCTCATACATTTCATCTTCACCGCAATCATCATAATTCGACAGAGAATCACCATCCACCCATTTGGGCATCGTTCTTTTAATGCAGTCAATCACCAGGGCTTTATCACCATGGGATTTCAGCACACGGATAATTTGATTTTCATTCTTCAGCAGCATCAACAACAATCCCCCAATCCGAAACGCCATGCCGCAGCCAATAGGTACGGCTCATATCCAACAACTTCATAGATAATGGTTTCTCCAAAAGTTTGGTGCTGATACATTCTCTCACCATCAAATCACCATTTGTTTCCGTGCAGACAAAATCAGTCATGTATTCGCTGCAATCATCGTCCAGGGCAACATTACATCTGACTTCGGCAATGTCCTTGTTTTTAACCAGGATGTTAGCGTAGGCAGATTGTATAGGGTCATAGGTTTTGCAAATGCTGGTGAATTTCTCAAGATTTCTCTTTTCACATCGTCCTTTGTAAGTTTTTCTTCTCATTTTTGACCTCCGAAGTTTTCCCAAATTTCTCCCAAAAACTTCCCAAAAATCTCCCAAAAATGATTTTGAAAATTCAAATTCCCAAAAACTTCCCAAATCTTAGTTTTTTGGGGGCGTTTACGCCCCTAAAAACAGTCTTTTAGGAAAGCTACATGTCATAGGGTAAATTCAAATATTCTCCAAAGGGCAAATCCCCACATTCTCTCTCCATATCCTCTTCATTCCCTTTTCAGAACTTTAAGCCTATTTTCTCCCATTATAATTATAGCTCTATGGAACTTAACGGGACGGGATTTTCCCAGGCATTTCCCTTTAATTTTCATTTCATTCCCCAGACCATTCCCAGGATATTCCCATACTCTTCCCACTCATTTCCATTGATTTTCCCTGGCTCTTCCTTGACCATTTTTTCTTTTTCATTCCTCGCATTGTTCTCATTCCTTTCTCGTCAATTAGGGACATTAACGAGCTTATATGAGATAGAGCGAGAACCTTTTCATTTCCATTTCTTTCTCCAAACATTCCTTCCCAAAAACATATAATGACCTTGTACGGTCATTATAACAGCATTCATCTGCTTTAGCAACTGGAGATTATAAGAATCTGCTGTTAAAAGTGGTTCCCGTTTCGGTTAACTGGAGAAGGGCAAGGACTTCATCAAGTCTGGAAATCTTCATGGCAATCTTCTGCCCCAGGCGCATAAGCTGACTGCTGTAAGCATCCATCTTTTCAAAATCTTCTTCAGAATATCCTGTGATGGTCTGGAGACCGACAAGGGGAATATTGTAGATTGCCTGAGAAAGAATCTGACAATTATCTGCCATGTCCAATTCATTCTCAAATACACGGCACAATTCAAAATATAGAGGACAAATGTCGTGGTGGTCAGCAGTCAAGCTTTCTTCCAAGGCAACCGCTGTTCGTAAAAACCGCTGGGAAGAAGCCGCAACATTATCATAGAAAACATACGCATCTCGTGCCATTTGCTCATATTTTATTGCAACCACTTCTGGAATTGTACTTGCAACGGCATCCAAATGTGCGTAGAAAGCATCCCGTTTTTCCTCTGTCAAATCACCATTCAGTTTTTCAAGATGGAATACGGCATCCGTCTTTGCTGCATGCTGCTGCATTTTGGACACAAGTTCTGTCAACGCTGTGTGCTGCCGTTCATTTTCTGCAACTCGGATTTGTCTTTCTTCGTAGTTTGCTATTTCTTTGGCTTCATTATTGAGCTGATACAACGCCTGTAGCAACAGACCAATATCCGTTTCCGCACCCTTGGAGAGTTCATAAATACGAGCCATTTTCTTTTTATCGTAAAGATACCCCTCATAGGTATACACGGTTGGCTGCTGTCTAATGAATCTGCCTTTGTAATACATTTCCCAGGTTGGTTGACCATCTTTTTCAAAATATATCAGAAGCAAATATACTTTATTTTTGCTAACCACCTTGAGTAAGTTATCTACATGCCGTTCATGGGAAATATAATTGCCAGGGAAACTAAACTCGTCATAGAATAAGCCCAATTCCTTTGCATTATGGAACAGGGTGACACAGTTATTGTATCTATATCCGTCAATCGTATATGATGAATCAATATGTCTACTGTTTTCGGGAGCTTTCACATTGGCAGCTTCCAGCCCATGCTTATACAATAAAGATAGTCTTTCCATATGAGAGTACATGCGGATTTTTGCTTGATTCTCTTCTGGGGAAAGTGGTTCTATCTGTTCTGCGCACACTTCCGTGTCCTCATTATCCTGGCACTCGTCAAAGTCAATATTGGGAAACGGGTTTCTTCTTCCTTTGGCAACGGCTTCCAAGAAGTAACTACGGTCTTCTTGAAACCATTGTCTTTCATTATCCCATTGCTCCATCATTTCTGCTGTTGGATAGAAATGCCGTGTTTCAGAATCGTAATAGAACAGACTAGCAATTTCCTCTTCAGAAAAACCAGCATCCATTAGTTCTAAGGTTCGGTACTCCAGCCAATCTTCATCTGTTTTAAGCGATTCATACCACTCTATGCTCATACCAGGAAGTGATTTGGGTTGCTTCTTCTTTTCTTCCATTTGCAAATACCCCAATGTAAATAAATGTCTGTCTGTGTAGATACAGTTGATTTTATTATATGATATAGAGCTATATCATTTCAAGTGCTAGACATTCAGTATTTTCGACGGCACACTAAACATTCTATGAACTTTAGACTTTCATATAACCTTTTCATGTTTTGGCTATATAAACATTAGAGTTTTCATATAAACTTTAGAGTTTAAGATTTAC
>JAFWXG010000069.1 GCA_017523005.1 Clostridia bacterium | reverse complement strand
TTCAAGCGAGTTTTCTTTAAGCGTTGTGCCCGTTTCAACAATATCAACTATTACATCGGAAAGCCCGAGTATAGGTGCTATTTCTATTGAGCCGTTTAATTTTATAATATCTATATCTCTGCCCTTTTTCTCATAGTAATCTGATGCAATTTTAGGAAATTTTGTTGCAACACGAAGTGTACGGTTTACAGGGTCGCGAAATTCAAGTTTTGCCGCAACAGCCATACGGCATTTTCCGATATTTAAATCTAAAAGTTCATAAACATCGGGGGTATATTCAAGCAAAATATCTTTTCCTGCAATACCGATATCTGCTGCGCCTCGTTCTACATAGATGGCTACATCAGACGGTTTTACCCAAAAATAACGAATTATTTTGTCGTCAGTTTCAAATATTAAACGACGGTCTTTTTTATCTATTTCAGGACATGAAAATCCTGCCTTTTTAAGCATTTCGTAAACTTTTTCGCCAAGTCTGCCTTTAGGAAGAGCAATATTTATTGGTTTCATTTATTTCTCCTCCTTTTTAAGTACAATCATGTCCTTGCATTTTATTTTGTCTTGTGTATCTTTGGCAACCAAAACTGTTTTACCCGACTGTATACACATTTCAACCTTTTCAAACACAGCCTGTGGTAACACACCATCTTCATAGCAGATTAAAATATCTGCATCATATTCTTTGCTTTCTGTAAACAATCTTTCTAACATATCAAGATAGAGGGCAAAGCCTAAAGCCTTTGCTTTTTTGCCCATTTTTTCTACCAATCTGTCATACTGTCCGCCACTTAGTACGCCACCAGGTACGCCCTCTACATATCCTTTAAACACAATTCCGTCATAATAATTCATATCATTTACTACAGAAAAATCTACATGAACAATCTTAGCAAACGGGAAATCACAAAGATTTTCACAGATTTCTTTAAGTTCATTTACTGCTGTAGTTGTTAACTCATCTACGCAAAAATCCTGCAATTTTTCTTTGACATCGTTTATCGCACCGTTACATAAAACAAGCTTCAAAATAAGCTCTTTTGAGGACTCCTCAACGCCCTGTTCATCACAGATAGTTTTAAGCTCGGGAATGTTCTTTTCGCTTATTGCATTTAACACTTTTGATATACTCTGCTCATTTATTTTTGAATACTTTAAAAGAGCAGAAACTAAACCCATGTGTGAAATATCTAATACAGCATCAAAAGAAATGTAAAGCAGACTCTTTGCCGCAAGGCAAAGCACTTCGCATATACTGTAGCTATCAACATCTCCAATACATTCAAGTCCGCACTGCAGAATTTCTTTAAATGAATGTGAACCCTTAGTTACACGATAAACATTCTCACTATAATAAAGCTTTCTTACTGCGTCCTTCTCGCAATCAGTATTTTTAATGATTGAGATGGTCACATCAGGCTTCATCGCAAGAAGTTTTCCGTTTGTGTCTGTAAAGGTAATTACCTTGTCACTCACAAGGAAATCTTTGTTCTTTACATAAGTATCATACTCTTCAAACTTATTCATTTTAAATTTTGTATAGCCATAAGTCTTATACAAATTCTGAATTTGTTTTAAAATTGCTTCAACACTTTGCATTTTATTTACTCCGTTCATTTAAGTCTGTCTAATATGAGATCATATCCGCCACTGCCGTATGCAAGGCATTTGTTCACACGGCTTATAGTTGCTGTACTTGCACCAGTGAGTTTTGCAATCTCATTATATGGCATTTTTTCTCTCAGTCTTTTTGCAACCTCCAAACGCTGAGCCAAATCCTGCACCTCTTTAATTGTGCAAATATCTTCAAAAAATTGATAACACTCTTCTAAATTTTCAAGTTTTAAGATAGCTTCAAACAAATTGTCTGTTAATTCGTTTTGAAATTTCTCTAACATTTTTATTCTCCTTTTCACTTTAGTGTGCTAATGTGATAATATGATATCATATAAAACAAATTTTGTCAAGAGTTTATAGCAAATATTAAGACAAAAACTTTCGGATTTGAGCCTCTGTTTCCCTTACTTCTGCTAAAAATGCTGATGCAGGAATTCTTAACGCCCCCGCCCCTAAAATTATCAGCTGTTCAACACTGTCAGAAGTTACAACCCTTACTCGGTGTTTTTTGGCAAGCTGATGAGTTGTCTTCTCTATATACATATCTGCAGTTTCCGCTTCTTTGGTGTAAACTACATACACATCATGAATTTTATCAACCGAACCTTTGTTGTTCTTTACTTTGTATGCATCAAAGACAACAATCAGCTCTACATCCTTAAAAGCTCGATATCCGCATAGAATTTCAATCAGCTTATCGCGAGCCATTTCAAGACTTGTTTCAGCTATATTTTTCAAAAATTCCCATGCAAAAATCACATTATACCCATCTACAAGAACATATTCAGGACCTTTAGGCAAAGGTTTACCCTTAAATGTATTCTTTTTTTCAGTTGTATGGGGTGTGTGAAGTAAATAATCTTCTCTGCGCTTTACCTTTCCGTATGTTCTTTCAAATATCTGCATGAGTTCTTTGTCTGCAACAATTCTGCTGATGCTTTCTTTTACTCTTGCTGGCTGAAGTTCGTCTGTTTTTGCAGTTTTTAATACACTCTCTAAATGCATGTGTTCTTCCACTTCGTTCCACGGAACTGTAAATCCTGCACCGTGCGAACAAAATACAGAATCTGCAGGATTTTCTGTGTCGGATAATGGATTGTAATTGATTTCAGCAATTATTTTTTCGGCATCAATGCAAGGCAAATACCCTTTGTGAGAAACGGAAAACTTCCCTTTGCCTCCGCTGTAATTATTTAAAGTCAAGTGATAATCTCTGCTTGTTCTTACAGGCACTATTCCTCTTAAGACTGAATACTCTCCGTCTGTTTCAGGCAATCCGAACTCTGCGTTCATTTGCGTTAAATCTGTCATTGCGCGTCCTGTAAGTGCAGATGGTAATTCTAAAACGAAATCATACCAAGGCTCTAACAATACGCTTTTTGCTTTCATCAAACCATGTCTTACTGCACGATAAGTCGCCTGACGAAAATCACCGCCCTCTGTATGTTTTAAATGAGCCTTGCCGGACGCTAAAGTAATTTTTATGTCTGTTACAGGCGAGCCTGTCAATACACCTAAATGACTTTTTTCTGCTAAATGAGTAAGTATCAGGCGTTGCCAGTTTTTATCCAATTCATCTTCACTTAAATCTGTTGCTATCACAATACCGCTTTCAGGCGGCAGCGGTTCTAATATTAAATGAACTTCGGCATAATGACGCAATGGTTCATAATGTCCAACTCCCTCTACAGCTAAAGATATGGTTTCTTTATAAGCTATACTTCCTTGACCGAAAATAACAGACATATTAAAGCGTTCCTTTATGAGCTTTGATAATACTTCAATCTGCACTTCTCCCATCAACCACACATGAATTTCCTTGAGACGCTCATTATAAACTACTTTGAGTGATGGATCTTCCTGCTCTAAAATTTTCATTTTTAAATAAGCAGTATGCAAATCATTCTCTTCAGGAAACTCTGCTTTGTACGACAAAACCGGCTCAAGTACAGGCCGTTTTGAATCTTTCTCGCACCCCAATCCTTGACCAGGAAAGGTACCCGAAAGTCCTGTCAATGCACAAACCATTCCTGGATATGCTTTATCTACAGTGTTAAATTTAGTTCCTGAATATATACGAATTTGATTTATCTTTTCACTGTTTTTTCCATAATTTATTAAGTCTTTTACATTTACTTCTCCGCCTGTTATTTTAACATGAGTCAGTCGATTTCCCTGATTATCTTCAGAAATTTTAAAAACTCTCGCCCCAAATTCTGTTTTATCAGCTGATTGAACAGTGTACTTTTTTAATCCCTCATAAAAAAGATTAACCCCATCATTTTTAAGTGCAGAACCAAAAAAACACGGAAAAATTCTTCTGTTTAAAATTGCATTTGCGATGCAATCTGTTTGAATAGAGTTATTCTCTAAAAACTCTTGCAAAAGCGATTCATCACACATTGCAACATCTTCATAAAATTTATGGTTTTGCTCTCTGGAAAAGTCGACACAACCACTATCTAACTTTTGCTGAAGCGCACACAAAACAGCATGACGGTCCGTTCCTGTGAGGTCCATTTTGTTGACAAAAATAAATGTTGGAACTTTATATCTTTTGAGTAAATTCCATAATGTTTCGGTATGGCTTTGTATTCCCTCGGCACCGCTTATAACAAGAATTGCGTAATCTAAAACACCTAATGTTCTTTCTGCTTCGGTAGAAAAATCCACATGTCCTGGTGTATCTAAAAGTGAAAATTCTATATCATCTGTTTTAATGATTGCCTGTTTGGAGAAAATGGTTATGCCGCGCTCGCGTTCGATAGAATGGTTATCCAAAAAAGCATTTTTATGGTCAACTCTGCCTATGCTTCTGATAGTACCGGTTTCAAATAAAAGTGCTTCTGCAAGAGTTGTTTTGCCCGAGTCAACATGAGCTAAAATGCCCATTACAAGTCTTTTCATAACCATCCCACCTTTCATTATAACTTATACCCATTTTACCATGTTTTTTTAATTCGGTCAATAAAAAAAGAACACAAGGAATTGTGTTCTTTTTGTTTGTTCCGGCGATGTGTCGTTTTTCCGGGCCGTCACCAGCCGAGTATTATAACCGCTAAGGAGCTTAACTTCTGTGTTCGGTATGGGAACAGGTGGAGCCTCCTCGCTATTACCACCGGATAACTAA
>JAFWXG010000068.1 GCA_017523005.1 Clostridia bacterium | reverse complement strand
TTTATAGATGTTTCTCTGGTAGTCTAACGCCATATCGTTTTTTGGATTTTTGATAAAAAGCTTTGACAATGGATATGCAAGCGCTACCGCAACAATTATAATAGCTAATCCGTATAAAATTAAACTTGAATTATTAAGAAAATTGTCTACGGAACAATTATTAAATTGGGTAACCATATAAGTGCAGGTGCAAAAACATAGTTTTCAAGCTTTGATACAACCGTACCTGCATTTTCGGGAATAATCTTCCTCTTGCTTAATATAAAGCCGACAGCCATCAAAATCAGCATCATTAAAAGTTGTTCGGATACAAGCAAAAACATTTCCATTTTATCTGCCTCTTTTACTATTTTTTGAAAATCCAAAGACATTTTATCACAACAAATTTTAATAGTCAATAAAAAAGGCAATTCTTTAAAGAATTGCCTTTTACATTTTAAATTAACCTTCGTAAACGAGATTGTTAGCAATCATTTCGTCAACATTTGTGATATCCCACCATGCGCCGGAGATATCAACTTTTTCAGAAATTTCTTTGCCTTCGATTGCCATTACAGCCTGTTCTACAGCCTGATAACCAATCTGGAATGAATCCTGAGCAACTGAACCGATAAGCTTCGGACCTGTTGTTTTCTTCATCCATTCAATCTGTTTTGTACCTGCATCATATCCACAGAATTTAATTGCATCATATTTTGTGCCTGCAGCACCGATTGCATCATAAACCTGTTTAACAACGCCTTCATTTGACATAAAGATTGCATCTGCACCTTTTTCAGAAAGAGCTTCTAAAGCTGCTTTGTATGCATTGTCAGCATCGCCAGGTTTGATTTCGTGTTCAACAGTATATTTGCCCTTTGTTGCTGCATCAGCATCAGCTAATTCTTTGAACTTGTCGATAAAGCCTGCTGCTCTGTCAATACCTGTCTGTGTTTCGTCATGCTGGATAACACCAACAACATATTTGTCAGCTGCCGCAATGTCTTCTTTGATTGCTGCAAAGAAGTTTTCAGCTGCAAGGTTTGCTGCAAGATAGTTGCTTGTAGCTACTGAAGATACGATTGGGTTTTTACCTGCTGCATCTAATGCTTCGATGTCTTTTGCCCAGATACCGCTGTCGAACTGAACAACAGGGATACCAGCATCTTTAGCTTGTGAAAGCATATCAACAAAGCCTTCACCGATTGTGCCTAAAACGATTGCAGATGCGTTGTTTGAAAGAGCTGTCTGAACCATTTCCATCTGTGACGGAAGGTCTTTTGCTGATTCACTTGCAGGACCTCTGAATGTGATGTTATAACCATACTTTTCGCCTGCTGCTTCTGCGCCAGCTTTTACTGACTGCCAGAAAGCATGAGATTCGCCTTTTGCAACAACCGCGATAGTTTTGCCTGATGTAGAGGCATTACCGCAACCTGCAAGAGCTGCCACAACAAAGATTGTTGCCAACATGAGTGCTAAGATTTTTTTCATTTTTCTTTCCTCCTAAATCTTTTTTTAATAATTATATGTTAAAATAATTATTATCCCTTTTTAACTTGCTTTTTCTCTTTTTTGTCAACCTTGACTTTTGCAGCATTTTTATTTTTAATTACATCCATCAAAACTGCAACTACTACGATGATACCTGTCAAAACATATGTAACATAGGTAGAGTTTAAGTTTAAGTTAAATCTTGCAAGCACGAAGTTAAGACCGCTTCTAATTACAACAAGCATAATTGCACCAATTACAGAACCTGCGATTGATGCTACACCGCCCGCTGCACTTGTACCGCCGATATATACACCTGCGATTGCGTCAAGCTCCATACCGTTACCTGTTGCAGTTGCAACTGTAGCAAAGGAAGCTGCCCAGAAGATTGCCGCAACGCCTGTCATAAAGCCTGCGATTGTGTAAGCGATAATTTTGTATTTATCTGTGTTAATACCTGAAAGTCTTGTTGCTTCTTCGTTACTGCCGATTGAAAGGATGTATCTTCCGATTTTGCATTTGTACATTAAATACATACAAATTGCCGCAAACAGGATTACCCAGATTAAGCCTACAGGAATACCGTCGTAGTTTGAGAAAATTCTGTTAAACCATGTTCCGTTGGGGAAGAAGATGTTCGGGATTGATACAATAATTGCGCTCAACCCTCTGCCAAACATCATTGTACCAAGTGTTGCGATAAATGCAGGAATTTTAAGTTTTGCAACCAAAATACCGTTTACCACACCAATAAGTGTACCAATTGCAATCATAACAGGTATTGTAAAGCCTAAAGGCATTCCCTGCATATAAAGCTTACCCGCAATAACAGCTGCTGCAATACATGTAGTACCTATTGAAAGGTCAATTCCGCCTGTTGCAATAACAAATGTTACACCAAGACCCATAATTGCATAAGGCGCAAGAGACTGTGCCATACTTACAATATTAAATTTACTTAAAAAGTTTGGATTTAATGCCGCAAAGATTAAAATCAACACAGCAAGAGCCATTATAATAATGAAATTCTGTTTACCCTTTGTAGTCATAAACTCTGCAAATTTCTTTCCTACCTATTTTCGGATTGTTTTCCATT
>JAFWXG010000067.1 GCA_017523005.1 Clostridia bacterium | reverse complement strand
TCCTACATTATATAAATGGTAAATGGTGTTTTGCGGAGTTTTAAAGCATATTGACATTTCGGGCAGAAAATACTCAAAAAGTCCTGTTTCGTGACATACTTTTAAATGTTCGGGGTGCTTTGATGTAAGGCTTTTTACAAACTCTGCAAAAATTCTTTCCTTACTTATAACTTTAAGTAAGTGTGCTTTTTCTTTAATTGCACACAAGGTCTTTTCTTCTATTTGAAAATCGGTCTGGCAAGCAAAGCGGATACACCTTAACATACGAAGTGCGTCTTCTTCAAACCGCTTTAACGGATTTCCCATACATCTTATAATTTTATTTTTTATATCATTTTGTCTGCCGAACGGGTCAATCAAACCATCTTCAAAATGATATGCCATAGCATTGATTGTAAAATCTCTGCGCGACAAATCCTTTTCTATGTCACTTACAAACTTGACCGATTTAGGTTTTCTATGATTTTCATAGTCATTCTCTACCCTGTAGGTAGTAACCTCAAACGGAATGTCATCTAAAATCACTGTTACTGTCCCATGCTTTAAGCCTGTATCAATGGTATGGTCAAACAATCGCTTTACCTCATGGGGCAGAGCGGCTGTTGCAATATCTATATCCGACGGGGTATTGCCCATCATTTTGTCACGGACATACCCGCCTACAAAATAAGCGGAATATCCTGCTTTGTTAAGGGTTGAAAGTATTTTCTCCCCTGCTTTTAAAATGTTCATTTTTTTGCCTCTAAAATAAATTCACAAAGGTCTTTGGTCGCAAAAGGTTTGCCAATCAAACGAATTGCCTTTTTTATACTTTCTGCTCTTTCGGGGTTTGATAAAAGTTGATAAACCGCTTCATCTACGGGGTATGTGTCAGTAATATACTGTGCAATTCCGTTGTTTAAGAGAAATTCTAAATTTCTGTCTTCCTGACCAGGAATTGGATTCATCAAAATCATTGGAAGTCCCTTTGCAAGGCTTTCTGATACAGATAATCCGCCCGGTTTTGTAACTATACAGCTTGACGCATCCATCATCAAATCTACTGTGTCAACGAAGCCGTATACATACATCTTTTTGCGTGTTTTGAACTTTTCAACTCTTCTTTTTAATGCAGAATTGTTTCCGCACGCAACAAGCATCTGAAAATCAATATCCAAATCATCAAGCGCCTTTATGTGTTTTAAAATGTTGCCATAACCCATAGAACCGCTCATCACGAGAACTGTTTCTTTATCTTCTATTCCAAGCTCTTTGCAAGCCTCTTCTCTTGTCCTTTTAACAGAGAATTTTTCTTTAATTGGTATACCAAAAGCCCTTATTTTTTCAGCAGGAATTTTCTTTTTTCTTGCCTGATTTGACAAAAGCTCACTTGCTGTTATGAAATAATCAAGCTTTGCACCTTCCCAATATGGATGAATAGTAAAGTCTGTGATAATTCCCATTGTTATCATGCCTTTTTTGTCATGTCTTTCAAGGTAATTGCTTAAAAGCTGGGTTGCCATAACATGAGTACACACAATAACATCAGGCTGAAAATCATCGATACAAGGCGCTAAAAGTTCCCCTAACGCATAGTTTGCATACGAAACAAGATTAGGATGCTCTCTTAAATCCTTTTTTTCTTCACGGCGGTATATTTTCCCCACGGCTTTTTTAGTATATTTCGCGGTAAACAAGTATCCCTTTGCCACACTT
>JAFWXG010000066.1 GCA_017523005.1 Clostridia bacterium | reverse complement strand
GTACGATTTGGAACAGCAGGAAACCCTGATAACTTTTATAACAGCGGAAATAAAAAAAGTATTGAAATGCCTTTGTGGCTGTCTGAAACAGGACTTTCAGCATACGAATACCAATGCACCAAAGGTGTTAAAATTACACAGAAAACTGCTGAAGAATTAGGTAAATCTGCGAAAGAAAATGATATTTACTTAAGTGTTCACGCGCCTTATTATATTTCTCTTTCCTCTGTTGAACCAGAAAAAAGAGACAACAGCGTAAATTATATTATAAGCACCCTTCAGGCGGCAAAATACATGGACGCAAAAAGGATTATTGTCCATGCAGGTTCATGCAGTAAAATATCAAGGGAAGAGGCACTCACTTTAGCTTGCGAAACATTAAAAAAAGCTTCTGTTGAAGCAAAAAACTCAGGACTCGACAACATATCTGTATGTCCTGAAACAATGGGTAAAATCAATCAGCTTGGTACTGTAGACGAAGTAATTGAAATGTGCAAGGTAAGTGAGACTTTTGTACCATGTATTGACTTTGGTCATGTAAACGCAAGAGAAATGGGAACTTTGCAGACTCTTAAGAACTTTGAAGAAATTATTGATAAAATTCATAATGGTTTAGGAGAAGAAAGAGCAAAACATTTTCATGTTCATTTTACTCGTATTGCCTTTACACAAGGCGGAGAAAAGTGTCATTTGCCATATTCTGATGATTCCTTTGGACCTTGTTTTGACCCGTTTGCAGAGCTTATTGTAAAGCGTAATTTAGAGCCTGTTGTTGTGTGTGAATCTCCAGGAACACAAGACATAGACGCTTTGATATATAAATCTATTTTAGAAGGATATTCAAAATGAGAATAAACAAGCTGCTTAAAGAAATAAATAATGACGGATATATATTGCTATCAAAACCTGAAGACATATTTTACTATACAGCCTTTACAGGAGAGGGTTATATTCTGATTTCAGAAAACGACAAAAGAATTTATACTGACGGAAGATATTTAGAACAGGCACAAAAGGAAAGTCCTGATTTTACACTTTTTGATGTAAGAAATTTAAAAAAAGACCTTAAAGAGATAAAACAGACAGTTTACTTTCAGGAAAAACACATGAATTTTTTTATGTATAATGGTCTTTTAGAGTGTGCAGATTTAAAACCGTCGAAAATTGATTTTAACAAGTTGCGTTCTGTAAAAGATGAAGAAGAAATAAAGTTGTTAAAGCAATCAGCAGAAATTGCCGAGCAGGCATATTTAGAGACATTAAACTTCATTTCGGAAGGTAAAACAGAACAGGAAATAGCGTCATATTTAAATTACCAGATGGCACTTAGAGGCGGGCAGAAAACATCATTTGATACTATTTGTGTATCAGGCAAAAACAGCTCACTTCCGCATGGCAAACCAACTGACAAGGTTGTGCGTGAAGGAGAATTTATAACACTTGATTTTGGATGTATAGTAGATGGTTATTGCTCTGACATGACAAGAACTGTTGCTGCTGGCTTTATTACTGAAGAAATGGAATTTGTATTTGACCTTGTTCTTCGTGCTCAGGACGACGCTGAAAGGGCGTTGAAAGCTGGTATAAGCGGTGCTGAAGCAGATAGCGTTGCACGAAAAATAATTTCGGAAGTGGGGTATGGACAGTATTTTGTTCACAGTTTAGGCCATGGTGTAGGCGTAGAAGTTCACGAATATCCAAATTTAACTTATACAAACAGCGAAAAACTGGTTAAAAATCAAGTTGTCACAGTAGAACCAGGGATATATTTACCCGATAAGTTTGGAGTTCGTATAGAAAATACTGTACTGATAGAAGAAGACAGGGCAATTTCTTTTCAAAAGTCGGATAAGGAATTGATAATATTGTAAAAATATTACAAAAACACTTGATATTTTATGGATTTTGTTGTATTATATAATTAACAATTATTGTACGGAGGTATTATTAAATGATTTCAGCAGGCGATTTTAGAAATGGCGTTACATTTGAAATGGAAGGAAATGTATATCAGATTGTGGAATTCCAGCATGTTAAACCTGGTAAAGGTGCAGCGTTTGTACGCACAAAGCTTAAAAATGTAATTACAGGCGGTGTAGTTGAAAAAACATTCCGTCCTACAGAAAAAATGGAAAAAGCACATATCGAAAGAAAAGATATGCAGTATTCTTATAACGATGGCGATTTATACTACTTTATGGACCAGGAAACATTTGATATGCTTCCTATCAATGCTGACCAGGTAGGGGACGCACTTAAGTTCGTTAAAGAAGAAATGATTTGCAAAATCTTGTCTTATAAAGGTTCTGTGTTTGGTATTGAACCACCAACATTTGTTGAATTGTTAGTAACAGAAACAGAACCTGGCTTTAAAGGAGATACAGCAACAGGTGCAACAAAACCTGCAACACTTGAAACAGGTGCAGTTATCAATGTACCATTGTTCATTGATGAAAACGAAATGATCAGAGTTGACACAAGAACAGGCGAATACATGGAACGCGCATAATAAAAAAATAGATTCTGAAAGGGTGTATAAAATGAACACATTGAAAGAACAAACTTCTTTTGTAAAAGGCTTAGCAGAAGGATTAGATTTAGACGCTAACAAAAAAGAAACAAAACTTATTGCAAAATTATTGCAGGTAGTTGATGAAATGGCAGAAAGAATTGATGATTTGGAAGCATATATCGACGAACTCGATGCAAAAGTTGATGAAATCGACCAGGATTTAGGCGATTTGGAAGAAGCTTTTTATGATGACGAAGATTGTGATTGCGACTGCGATTGCGATTGTGATTATGAAGAAGACTTCGATGATGAAGATGTATATGAATTTACCTGCGATTCCTGCGGAGAAGAAGTATATGTTGACGGAAGCTTGCTTGATGGCGAAGCACCAATTCTTTGCCCAAACTGTGGCGGAAAAATTACCGTTGACTTCGATTGTGACTGCGACTTCGAATAAGATTTATAAATTTAAACACACAAAGCATAAGCTTTGTGTGTTTTTGTTTGCATATTTATAAGCATGTTTTAATAGTATATTATAAATTCATACAAAAAGAGGTGCGATATGCTGAAAGTTACAACCCTTTTTCCGATTGAGGGCAGGTATATTACGGAAGAGGTTCAAGAAATTTCCTCAATAAATGTTAATGTAAGACGAATAGGAATTCCATATAAACGAAAAATAAAGCGAAAAGACAGAGCTAAAATAACAAAAATGCTTGAACATGAAGAAAGTGTTTTTGTCGAAGATT
>JAFWXG010000065.1 GCA_017523005.1 Clostridia bacterium | reverse complement strand
TGATTTAACAGCCTTAACTGTTTTTGTACCTGATTCAATAATGTCGGGATAAATTGTGCCCTGAGCCAAAAATTCAATTCCCTCTAATTTTCTTGCTTCTTCTTCAAACACACGGATAAATTCCGCACCAATAACCTTTCTCTTTGTTTCGGGCTCTGCGACATCTTTTAATTTGTCTAAAAAGCGGTCAACTGCGTCAACATAAACTAAGTTTGCATCCATTTCGTCACGGAAAACGCGAACAACTTCTTCAGGCTCGCCCTTTCTGAGTAAACCATGATTTACATGAACGCAAGTTAACTGTTTACCGATTGCCTTTATGAGCAAAGCCGCAACAACAGACGAATCAACACCGCCTGACAATGCAAGCAAAACTTTTTTATCCCCAACCTGACGGCGAATAAGCTCAATCTGGTCGCTGATAAAGTTTTCCATATTCCAGTTTGCCTCGCAACCGCAAGTATCAAAGATAAAGTTTTTCAAAACCTTTTCTAATTCTTCTTTCTGTTCTGGCAATGGATTTCCGCCTTTATGTCCTGCCTTAAGAACAGGCAAACCACACTCATATACAGCTTCTGATGCATCAATTTCAACGCCGTCTATAACATTGTTAGGACCGCCGTTTAAAATAATACCCTTATCATTAGGCAAAGCTTTTAATTCTTCAGCAGAAATATCATGCGGATGGATTTCGCTGTAAACACCAAGCGCACGGATTTCACGGGCGAGCATAGCATTTTCTTCACTACCTAAATCCAAAATCAAAATCATGTCTTGTTTCATTTGCTCATCTCCTCGGTAAAAATTAAAGAATATAGTTATTATACATCAAAAATCTAACAAAATCAATGGTTTTTGTCAAAAAATAT
Organism: Clostridia bacterium; assembly: GCA_017523005.1. Classification (GTDB taxonomy): domain Bacteria; phylum Bacillota; class Clostridia; order RGIG6154; family RGIG6154; genus RGIG6154. The sequence continues at coordinate 4,120 of JAFWXG010000065.1, read as the reverse complement.
GTTAATTTTAGCCAAGAGCCACATCAAGAGCCATCATCAAAGAAAACCCTATAGCAAAAGACAATGTACCTGAAAAGCAATTATTATCTTCCGAAATGTCTGGAATTAGTTCCTCTACAACAACATAAAGCATAGCACCGGCAGCAAAGCTTAAAAGATAAGGCAGAATTGGTGTTATGAGTGAAAACGCAAGAATAGTTAAGAGTGCACCCAAAGGCTCAACCACCCCCGACAAAGCACCATACATAAACGCCTTGCCTTTATTCATTCCGTCAGCCGCAAGGGGCATAGATATAATCGCGCCCTCTGGGAAATTCTGCAAAGCAATCCCTATTGCAACTGAAAACGCTGCCGCTACAGTAACTAAATTAAGTCCATTCAAAAGCCCCGCAAAAATAACTCCTACCGCCATTCCCTCAGGGATATTATGAATAACTACAGCTAATACGAGCAACGCATTTTTTCGTTTTGATTTTGTGTCTAAATTCATTTTACTCCCAAGATATAAAATAAGCTTTTCAGAAAGCATAAGAGCAACAAACCCTATTATAAGTCCTGTGACAGCGGGAACAAATGCAAAAAACCCCATACTTGAAGAATAGTCAACAGACGGTATCAAAAGACTCCATACAGATGCCGCCACCATAACTCCTGCCGCAAAACCCTGCAGACAAAATTTTATTGATTTATTTATATCTCCTTTTATGAAAAATACGCATAAAGCACCCGCAACTGTGCCGATAAGCGGTATCAAAATACCTTTTATAACAACAAAAATATACATCATCTCCTATCATTATCATTCTATTCTTAAAATATAAATACCGTTACAGTATATCTTTTAACTTTAAGGATACAATAATTGAAAAAGAAAGGAGAATTATTATGATAAACAATGACACAATTGAACTTTTGAAAGAATGTAATGCAGGAATTAAAATGGGTGTGTCCTCTATAGAAGATGTTCTTGATAATGTAAGCAATTCAGAATTTAAACAGCTTCTTACGCATTGTAAGGAAGAACATCAGAATTTAGGCAGTAAAACTCACGAAAAATTAAATCAGTACCACGATGCAGGAAAAGAACCAAATCCTATGGCAAAGGGTATGTCGTGGCTTAAAACAAATGTAATGCTTTCCATGAATGACAGTGACAAAACAGTAGCAGACTTACTCACAGACGGCTGTAATATGGGAGTAAAATCCATTAACAAATATCTTAACAAATATAAAGCGGCAGAAGAAGACGCTAAAGATATTGCAAAAGAGCTTATCCGTATCGAAGAAACCCTCGCAACAGACTTAAGAAGATATTTATAAAAAAATAAGTGCAGAGATTACTCTGCACTTATTTTAAATTCTTGTTCTAACAGCATCTTTATTTCTTCTTGCGAAAATTGGAAAAATTCAAATTTATAGATTTTATCGTTTTGTTTTGTGTATAGAATTTGTTTTCCTTCTGTTTCATCTATTACACAAACATAATCTCCAATTTTTATTCCTGTCTGTTCAAGACGGTTTGAAATTTCCTGATTGTCATTGATTTCTTCAACAGTTGCAACCTTTCCGTTTTCCAGTACAGCCATGTTTTGTGCCGATGAACCACCCGCATTTGAAGAGTTATCCGCTTCTATCGCTCTGTCAAGTTCAATCTTTTCTTCCGATGCCACAGCAGGCACATTAGCGGTATTAAAAACATCCCCTTTAGTTTTTGCGTTTCCCGAGGTTATTCTTGTGTTGTCTATTTCAGGATACTTATAATCCTCAACATTAACCGTCTTAAGATTAACCTCTTTCGGTGTATCATTTTTGGTAAAATCAGGATACACAACTACAAGCATTACTGCAATCATAGCAACCGCTAAAGTTGTGGCGAAACGGAACGGAACAACTTTATTTTTTTTATCAGCAAATATTTTATCAATACATTTGCGATTACCCTTTATTTCATTGTAAGCACCTTTATACTGCTCTCTAAACAAAATCGTACCCTCTTTCAAGTTTTTCTTTCAACATATTTCTTGCACGATGTAACTGGGATTTTACGGTAGAGATATTTTTGTTAAGCAAATTTGCAATCTGCTCTACAGACATATCTTCATAATAAAACAAATGAATAACCAGACGATACTTTTCAGGCAACTCCTGTGTTGCATAAAAAACATCGCCATGCTCCTCTGTTTCAAAGACAATATCTTCTGTCAAGCCCTCGGTCTTTTTGAACCATGCGCTTGTAAAATGACTTTTTACACAGTTTATAGTAACACGAATAAACCATGCCTTTAAATGTTCTTCGCTTTCAAAGTGTCTTTCTTTTTTGATATACCGCAAAAAAACTTCCTGTACTACATCGTCAGCTGAGTCTTTGTTTTTGGTTTGAGAAAGTGCCAGACGGTAAACCATGTCAAAATATTTCTCAACAGTTTCACGCCTGCCGGCATCATGAGTAAACTCACTCACAATTCTTCCTCCTCTCATAGTAAATACTTTTTAAACAGTAAAAAGGTTGCATCTTTTTTTATTTTATCATAAATTTTAAAATCCGACAACAATTTAAGCAAAAAAATATCGGGAAAATTTATTCCCGATATTTTTTAATTATTTATTTTTTGAATTTTTAACAACAATTTTATAAAGTGCAATAAGCGCTATAACATTGGGGATTACCATAAGGTAATTGAAGAAGTCTGTAAGCTCCCAAACAAGGTCGTTTGAAGCAAGTGTGCCAAGGAAGATAAACAGGATTGCAATTATTGAATATACAACTACTGCCCCTTTCTTGTTGTTGAAAAGGTACTGAACATTTACTTTACCGAAAAAGTTCCAGCCGATAACAGTTGAGAATGCAAAGAACAGTAAACAAATTGCAACAAATATATTACCAAATGATGAGCCGAAAGCAGCCCCTACTGCCATCTGCATTGCGCTTGTCTTTGATACAATTGCATTTGCACCTGATGTAGCTGAAATATAAGCATCACCTGTAAGACCGTTTAAAACTGCGCCGTCTTTAGCATAAAGCATTGTGATAACAACTAAAGCTGTCATTGTGAGAACTACGAATGTGTCAATAAACACACCAATCATAGCAACTACACCCTGATCATGTGGTTTTTCAACCCTTGCCTGAGCATGTGCGTGCGGGGTTGAACCCATACCTGCTTCGTTGGAGAACAGACCTCTCTTTGCACCCTGGCTGATAGCAGTTTTAAGTGCAACACCGATTGTAGCACCTGTGAGAGCCTGAGGAGCAAATGCATACTTGAATATCATACCGATTGTTGCGGGAACATATTTGATGTTCATAACAAGAGCAACAAGACCCCCGATAAGGAAGATGCCTGCCATAAAAGGAACCAGTTTTTCTGTAACAGAAGCAATTCTCTGAATACCGCCAATGAAAATAAAAGCAGAAACAATAGCAAGAATGATACCAATCACCCAACCTGGAATACCAAATGCTGTATTGCAAGATTCAGCGATTGAGTTAGACTGTACCATAGAACCCATAAAACCAAGTGCTAAAATTGTAGCAATTGAGAAGAATACAGAAAGGAATTTACCGAATCCACCTGTAAATGCTTTCTTTATGTAGTAAACAGGACCGCCGTGGACTTCGCCGTTAGCGTCTATAACTTTAGTTTCCTGAGCGAGTGTTGCTTCGGCATAGATAGTAGCCATACCTAAAAATGCAATAATCCACATCCAGAAAATCGCGCCGGGACCACCTACTAAAATTGCACCAGAAGCACCAACGATATTACCTGTACCAACCTGTGCTGCGATTGCAGTTGCAAGTGCCTGGAACGAGGAAAGACCTTCGGCTTGTTTCCCTCCGCGTAATTTAACATTACCAAACACCTTCTTCATACCTTCACCAAAACAACGAACCTGGACAAACTTGGTTTTAAAAGTGAAGAACAAACCTGTGCCGACAAGAAGAATGATAAGAATATAGTCGGACAGATACTTGTTGGCATTTGCCACAAGATTTAACAACATTTCCTGCATTTTTTACCCTCCTGGAAATTATAATAAAAAATGTCACCACATTTGAGGCGACTCCGGAATTTAAGAATACATACTAATAAAAGTATATACTTTTCTCCGTCCTTTTGCC
>JAFWXG010000064.1 GCA_017523005.1 Clostridia bacterium | reverse complement strand
CGTGTGTTGCTTAAGGTAACTATGGACGACGCCGAAAAGGCTGACGAGATTTTCTCAATTTTAATGGGCGACGAAGTTGAACCAAGACGCTTGTTTATCGAAGAAAATGCTCAGTATGTTACCAATCTTGATGTTTAAACCTTTGGAGGTGAGAAAGTAAATGGCAAAACATAAAAATTATGAAGACTCACATTTTGAAGAGTATTTAGAAACCCAGACAATAGTTGATGTTGACATAGAAAAAAGAATGAGGGAAGCATTTATAGATTACGCCATGAGCGTTATCGTAGCCCGTGCTCTTCCTGATGTTCGTGACGGCTTAAAGCCTGTTCACAGACGAATTCTTTATTCGATGCACGAGGAACACCTAACCTACGACAAACCTGTTTTCAAATCTGCGACCACCGTTGGTAATGTTATCGGTAGATACCACCCCCATGGTGATGCCAGCGTTTATGATGCCATGGTTCGTTTAGCACAGGACTTTTCTATGAGATATCCGCTTATAGACGGTCATGGTAACTACGGTTCAGTAGACGGCGACCCCCCGGCTGCTTACCGTTATACCGAAGCAAGAATGAGCAAAATTGCAAATGTTTTGCTTGAAAATATTGACAAAAACACAGTTGATTTTGTTCCGAACTTTGACGAAAAGAGAAAAGAACCAGTTGTTCTTCCAACACGCATCCCAACACTTTTAATTAACGGAAGTTCTGGTATTGCAGTCGGTATGGCAACAAACATTCCGCCTCACAACTTAACCGAGGTTTTAGACGGTGCAATCGCACAGATGGATAACCCCGACATTACTGTTGAAGAGCTTATGGAATATGTAAAAGGTCCTGACTTCCCTACCAAAGCTTCAATTATGGGCAAAAGCGGTATAAGAAGTGCTTATGCAACAGGTAAGGGTAAAATAATAGTTCGTGCAAAAACAGAAATCGAAGAGCATCGTGACGGAACAACCTCTATTATTGTTACTGAACTTCCCTATCAGGTAAACAAAAAAATGCTTGTTGAGTCTATTGCAGAACTTGTTAAGGAGAAGAAAATTGAGGGTCTTTCCGACATTGAGGACCATTCATCAGACCGTGTCGGTATAAGACTTGAGATTTTCCTGAAAAGAGATGCAAATGCTCAGGTTGTATTAAACCAGTTGTTTAAGTTTACCCGTATGCAGGACAGTTTTTCTGTAAATATGCTTGCAATCCGCGACGGAAAACCCCAGACAATGGGTTTAAAAGACATTTTGGAAGAATATATTAAATTCCAGAAAGAAATTGTTTCAAGAAGAATTAAGTTCGACCTCGAAAAAGCCGAGGCTCGTATGCACATTTTAGAGGGCTTAAGGATTGCACTCTCTAATATTGACGAAATTATTCATATCATAAGAAATTCTTATGATGACGCTAAAGAACGCTTGATGGAAAGATTTAATATGTCTGAAATTCAGGCACAGAGTGTTCTTGACATGAAACTCGGTCAGTTGCAGAGATTAAACGGCGAAAAAATCGACAATGAATATGACGAGCTTACCGCAAGAACAAAGGAATACAAAGAACTTTTGGCAGACGAGAATAAATTAAAAGAACAAATCAAGACAGAGCTTATTGAAATCCGTGACAAGTACGGCGACGAAAGACTTACAACTATCGAGCCTGCCATTGATTTCATTGATGATGAAGACTTGATTGAAGACGAAGAAAATGTTGTTACACTTACCCACTTCGGTTATGTAAAAAGACTTGCGTCTGACACTTACAGAAGTCAAAGACGCGGTGGTAAAGGAATTTCCGCACTCGCAACCCGCGAAGAAGATTTCGTGGAAAACTTATTTGTGTGCCGTACCAAAGATTTTATTCTGTTCTTCACAAATTTAGGCAGAATTCATAAGCTTAAGGCATATCAGTTGCCCGAAGCAGGCAGACACGCAAAAGGAAGTGCGATTGTAAACCTTTTACAGTTGTTGCCCGGCGAAAAAGTAACCACAGTTATCCCGCTTACTGCTTTTGAAGATGACAAATATTTAACAATGATAACCAAAAAAGGTCTTATCAAGAAAACCGCTTTGTCAGAATATGACACAAACCGCAAAGGCGGTCTTAATGCGATTTCTCTTAACGAAGACGACGAGCTTATGAATGTTAAAATCACAACAGGCGAAAGTCAGGTGTTTGTGGTAACTGCGGAGGGTAAATCCATAAGATTTATGGAAACCTGTGTTCGTCCTATGGGAAGAACTGCTCATGGTGTTCGTGCTATTGACCTTGCAGACGGCGACACTGTTGTAGGCTCTGCAATTTTGGAAAATGACACCGATTTGTTGTTCGTAAGCGAAAACGGACTGGGTAAAATCACAAATTCTTCGGAATATAAAATCCAGAACCGTGGCGGTAAAGGTATCAAAACCTACAAGATTACCGAAAAAACAGGTCAGCTGGTTGGCGTAAAAGCAATTACCGAAGAAGATGATGCTATGCTTATCACAAACGGCGGAACAATTATCCGTACTGCTGTAAGCGGAATCTCAAAGATGGGAAGAGCGACTCAGGGTGTAATGCTCATGCGCCTTGGAGAAGACGAAAAGGTTGTTTCTGTAGCGCAGGCAAAGCATGAAGAAGAAGAGCCTGAAGAAGCTATGCCAAACGAAGCTAACGAATGATTATAAGGGCAGGGAAATCTCTGCCCTAATAGACTTTTTAAAAAGAAAGGGAGTAAAATAAATGTATTTGAAAACATTTAAGGGCGGTATTCATCCTGGCGACAGAAAAGAGCTTACAAATACCGTGCCGATTTCTGACTGTCCTCCCCCAAAGGAAGTAATTATTCCTTTAAGACAGCATATAGGAGCACCTTGTGAGCCGTGTGTGAATGTGGGAGACCGCGTACTTATGGGACAAAAAATAGGGGAAGCAACATCTTTTGTTTCAGCCCCGGTTCACGCATCTGTTTCGGGTACAGTTACAAAAATAGAAAATTATCCTCATCCCGGTGGAGGTGAGGCTTTAAGCGTTTTTATCGAAAACGATGAAAAAGATGAACTTTTCCCCGAAATAAAAGAATGGGATTTGGATTTATCTAAAGACAGCATAAAAGCATTTGTCGAAAAACAAGACGCAAAAGAAATTGTAGAAAAGGTAAAAAATGCAGGTATTACAGGTATGGGCGGTGCGGCATTCCCTACTCATGTAAAGCTTTCTCCTCCTGCTGATGTTAAAATACATACAATTATTATAAACGGCGCAGAATGTGAGCCGTATCTTACAACCGACCACCGCGAAATGCTTGAAAATACCAAAAAAATAATACTTGGTGCTTTACTTGTTGCAAAGTCTGTGTCGGCAGAAAAAATTGTTATTGCGATTGAAAATAACAAAAAAGACGCCATTTCCCTATTGGAACAGGAAACAAAAGAATTTGACAACATTGAAATTTTTACTATGCTTACCAAATACCCACAGGGAAGTGAAAAACAGCTTATAAATGCGGTTACAAAAAGTGAGGTTCCGTCGGGAGCGTTGCCGTCAGCGGTTGGTGTTGTTGTAAATAATATTGACACTTGCGCAGCAATTTCCGAAGCAGTTGTAACAAACAGACCTTTATATGAAAGAGTTGTTACGGTTTCAGGCGATGCTGTTAACAACCCTAAAAACTTAAGAGTTCGTGTGGGTGTAAAATTCTCCGAATTGTTAGAGATTGCAGGCGGATTTAAAGAAGAACCTAAAAAGATTGTTATGGGCGGACCTATGATGGGTATTGCTCAAAACAATATTGAAGTTCCTGTTATAAAAGGAACTTCGGGAATTTTAGCATTCTCTGCCCCCGAAACCTACGGCAAAGACGAAGGCGCTTGCATCAAATGCGGAAAATGCGTTGAGGTTTGCCCAATGCGTCTTATGCCAAACTTCTTAAGTACAGCATCTGTTGCAAAAGATGTTGAAAAAATTAAAGCACATAACATTTTAGACTGTATGGAATGCGGTTGCTGTTCATTTATCTGTCCGCAAAGAAGATTTATAGTTCAGCACATCAAAGCAGGAAAAGCGTTATTGAAGCAGAAAGGATAAGGATTTAAGATGGAAAACAAATTGATTGTCTCCTATGCCCCGCACTTAAGAACAGAACGCTCCACAAAAGCACTTATGCTTGATGTAATAATTGCTCTTGTTCCTGCATTATTAGTTGGACTTTTTGCTTTTGGTATCAGAGCATTTCTTCATGTTTTAATTTGTGTTGGTGTATCGGTATGGGCAGAGCATGTTTGGTGTCTGTTCATTAAAAAAGAAAGTACAGTAAAAGATTTGTCGGCAGTTGTTACAGGACTTTTAATAGCCTTTAATATGCCTGCTGCAGCTCCTTTATGGATGGGCGCAGTTGGTGCTGTGTTTGCAATGATAATTGTAAAAGGCTTTTTCGGCGGAATTGGTCACAACTTTGTTAACCCCGCACTTGCAGCGCGTGCATTCATGCTTGCGTGCTGGCCTGTGCAAATGACTGCATGGACTAACCCTGTATTCGGTAAATTCTTCAGTCAGGGAACAGTATCGGGCGCAACTCCTTTGGCATCCCCCGATTTATATGCACTTTCCGATGTATTTTTAGGAAATATTCCCGGCTCAATCGGTGAAATAAGTGCACTTGCTTTGATTATCGGTTTTGCTTATCTTTTAATAAGAAAAGTAATCACATGGCACATTCCAGTAATTTATGTGGGAGTTTTCTACATACTCTCCATGCTTGCTGGTCAGGACGCTACATACCAGATTTTCTCGGGCGGTTTGATGCTTGGTGCAATTTTCATGGCAACAGACTATACAACCTCCCCCATGACAACTGCTGGACACATTGTTTATGCAGTATTGCTCGGTGTTTTAACTATGGTTATAAGAACCTTCGGTACTCTCCCCGAAGGCGTGTCATATTCTATTTTGATTATGAATATCGTAACACCTCTTATTGACAAATTTGTGAAAAATAAGCGTTATGGAGGTGGCAAATGATGTTTTTTAAATCAAACGAATTTAAAATGGTTTTGTGCCTTGTAGTAATTGCGGTTGCAGTTGCCGGAGTTATGGCGGTTGTAAACGATTTAACTTCCGGAAAAATCGAACAAAACCTTGCAAATCAGCTCACAGAGTCTTTGCAGGAGGTTCTGCCCGCTGACAGCTATGATGTTTTGAAAGAAACAGATACCGAAACTGTATATGAAGCAAAAAAAGACGGAAACGGTATCGGCTACTTAGTAGTAAATATTGAAAAGGGCTACGGCGGAGATGTAAAAGTGCTTACAGGCGTTAAACAAGACGGTACTGTCAGCAAAGTGAAAATTTTAGAACACGGCGAAACACCTGGTCTTGGCGCAAATGCCGAAAAAGATAACTTTATATCACAGTTTAACGGAAAAACAAAAGGCGTTGAGGTTGTTAAGTCAAAAGCAGACGGTAACAAAATCAGTGCTATCTCGGGCGCTACAATCACATCAAGCGCCGTTACAAGAGCGGTAAATACTGCAATAAATTTAGCAGAGGAGGCGGGCAAATGAAAAACTTCACAAAAGGTTTATTAAAGGAAAATCCCGTACTCGTACTGCTTCTTGGTATGTGTCCGTCGCTCGCGACCACCACATCTGTTATAAACGCACTTGGTATGGGACTTTCTGCTATGGCGGTTTTAGTCTGCTCAAATGCAGTTATTTCTGCACTCAGAAAAGTTATTCCGTCAAAGGTTAGAATTGCGGCATACATTGTAATAATTGCGGCATTTGTAACAATAGTTGAGATGTTACTCAAAGCTTATGTATTTTCGCTTTCAAAATCACTCGGTGTATTTATCCCTCTTATAGTTGTTAACTGCATTATTTTGGCACGCGCAGAAGCTTTTGCGTCTAAAAATAGTGTTTGGCAGTCAGTTTTAGACGGTCTTGGAATGGGACTCGGATTTACTTTAGCATTAGTTATCATCGCAACTTTCCGTGAAATTTTAGGTGCGGGAACTTGGTGCGGTATTCCTGTTACCACAATGGGTTACAGACAAAATCCTGCCTTGATTTTCATTCTCCCTGCAGGAGGATTTTTAAGCCTTGGCTTGATTTTAGGTGCGATAAATCTTATAAAAGGGGGAAAACGCCATGAATAATTACTTAATGGGATTACTGACCATCATTTTAGGCGGACTCTTTACCCAGAACTTTATCTTCTCAAGATTTATGGGTATCTGCCCGTTTTTAGGTGTTTCTAACAAGACATCTACTGCCTTTGGTATGGGTATGGCGGTAACCTTTGTTATGACGCTCGCTGGTACTGTTACATATTTGGTTTATCAGTATCTGTTACTCCCCTTGTCACTTACATACTTAAAAACAATAGTATTTATATTTATTATTGCATCACTCGTTCAGTTTGTAGAAATGGCTCTGCAGAAATACATTCCGTCACTTTATGCGGCGCTCGGTATTTATCTGCCCCTTATCACAACAAACTGTGCGGTTTTAGGTGCGGTACTTTTGGTTGTTGACACTTACGCTTATCAGACTTTGGCAGAAGCAATCATATTTAACTTCAGTGCGGCACTCGGCTTTACCCTTGCAATCGTTTTGATGGCGGGTGTTAGAGAACGCATGGAAAATGCGCCAATCCCCGAATTCTTAAAGGGATTTCCAATCGTTTTAATTTCCGCGGCGCTTATTGCTATGTCGTTCAGCGGATTAAGCTTTTAGTTTTGAGGGAGGGAAAAAGATATGACTATTTTAATACCAATTCTTGCTTTTGGAATAATCGGTTTGGTAATGGGTATTGTCTTGGCGGTTGCCTCAAAACTTTTTTACATTGAAACCGACCCCAGAGAAGAACAGATTGCAGAATTACTCCCCGGTGCTAATTGTGGCGGCTGTGGATACGCAGGTTGTTCTGCGTGTGCGGCAGCTATTGTAAAGGGCGAGGCAAAAGTTGACGCTTGTCCCGGTTGTAATAAAGAAAATATTGCAAAGATAGCAGAAATCATGGGTGTTGCTGCTGTTGAAAGAGAACCGAATGTTGCCCGCGTTAAGTGTAGCGGTACTATTGACAAAGCAAATTACAAATATTATTTTGACGGCTCTAAAACCTGTAAAGATGTTGCAGCGCTTCAGGGCGGAGATAAAATGTGTGCTTATGCTTGTTTAGGTTATGGCGACTGCGTAAAGGCTTGTAATTTTAATGCGATGAGTGTTGAAAACGGCGTGGCAAGAGCAAATGAAGAGCTTTGCGTAGGTTGTGGTGTTTGTGCGACAGTATGTCCTAAACAGGTAATTGAAATTTTACCAAAAAGCTCTCCCGTTACAGTTCTTTGCAACTCAAAAGACAAGGGAGCACAAATGAAAGCACTTTGCTCTGCGGGATGTATTGGTTGTAAAATATGCGAAAAGACTTGCGAAGCAGGAGCAATCAAGGTTGAAGACAATTTAGCGAAGATAGATGTAACTCTTTGCACAGGCTGTGGTGCTTGTGTAGAAAAATGTCCTAAAAAAGTCATTTCTATGGCTCAGTAAGGAGAGAAACTCGTGAAAAAAATTATCGGATTGATTTTAGGGGTGCTTTTGTTTTTACAGGTTGTGCCCGTATATGCAGAAAAACCGCAAATTTCCGCCACTTCGGCTATTGTAATTGATGCCGAAAGCGGGCAGATTTTGTATGAAAAAAATAAAGACCAAAAGGTTTTCCCCGCAAGCACAACAAAGGTTATGACAGTTTATTTGTCAAGCCGTGCTTTAAATCCCGATGATATTACAGTTGGAACAAAAACAGCTATCGACTCTGTCCCAAAAGACAGTACAAATATAGCAATAGACTACGGCGAAGAGTTAACCGCAGAACAGGCTATGTATGCGGCAATGTTAATGTCTGCCAATGATGCTTGTAATGTTCTGGCAGAAAAGGTATCTGGAAGTATTGACGAGTTTGTAAAGCTTATGAATACAACCGCACAGAGCTTTGGTGCGGAAAATACAAAATTTGCAAACTCAAATGGTCTGCCTGACGAAAATCATTACACAACTGCTCATGATATGGCAAAAATCACAAGAAATCTTGTGTTAGAGCCAAAATTTATGACTTATTTTACCGCGTATGACTATCAGATTCCGCCCACAAACAAAAATGACGAGCCCAGAAATTTTGTACATAAGCACAGAATGACATGGCTCGACAAGTATGAATATTTAGGCGTTACGGGCGGAAAAACGGGTTATACAAAGGTTGCCCGTCATACCGCAGTTACATATTCCGAAAAAGACGGCAAAAAGCTTGTTTCAGCGGTGTTCGGTGCTGAAGATTTAGGTGTCTTGTATCAGGAAAACGAGGCGATTTTAAAATATGCCTATACCCATTTCACACCTGTTACTATAAATTCTGCCGAAATAGCAGAAAAGGTAAAAGGCGAGAAAAAACAGGGAAATTATAAGTTTGCCCCAACGGGATGCGTTAAACTGTATCTTCCCGAAGGTATTCAGACACAAGACTTGGAATACACAATGGAAATCTTTAAAAATGACACCGCAAGAGTGCTTATTACTGATGCCAACGGCAATGTGCTAGGAAAGATTTCAACCGAGCGCAGTGAAATAGTGCCCAAATTTATAAGATTTCTTTTGAATTTAGTCAAATGGGTGCTTATAATAATCTGCTCACTGCTTGTAATAAGGTTTATTGTAGTTTCACACTTTAAGCGCCGTCGCAGAAAAGCACGACTAAAACGCCGACGCGAAGAGATAATGAAACAAGAAGAAATGTTGAAAAAATAAAAATTAACGGGATGCCTGATTGACATCCCGTATTTATTTATCTCATTCTTGAAATTGCATCTTCCCACAGAGGAAGAATGTTTTCCTTGCTCAAGGTCTGGTTGATTTCAAATGCAGACTTTGCAAGTTTATTTCTCATGTCCTCATTTTCTGCAAGATAACAAAGTGCATCGCGCAAAGTTTTACTGTCATCAACATCTATTAAAATTCCGTTTTTGCCGTTTTCAATCAGCTCTTTTGCACCGCCACAGTTGGTTGAGATGCAGGTAAGACCTTTTGACATAGCCTTTATCAAAGCATTAGGACTTCCCTCAAATCTGCTTGTTAAAACAAAAACTTCGGCTTTTTCAAGCTCTGTATCAGAAATTTTATCTCCCATCAGCTTGATGTTCCATTCGTTGCCTTTTTCTTTTATATAAGCTTCAAGCTTTTCGCGGTCAGGGCCTTCGCCATACACTTTTAAGGAGTATTCAGGGTAAGACTTTGAAAACTCAATAAATCCCTCAAACAGCATTTTCAGATTTTTCTGGCGTTCGTCAAGACGGGAGATACACGCAATAGTTCGTTCTTTTTGGGCATCTGACGCACAAGAAAACGATGGTATTAAAATGAAATTAGGAATAACAACTCCTTTTAAATTCATTCTGTCTAAAAAATATTCCTGTTGAAGTTTATTCTGGAAAACAAATCCATCGGCTTTTTTATACAAAACATCGCGAATAACTCTTAATACAGCAGATTTCGGCATAAATTCCGGGTCATTTCTTAAAACCACCCACACAGGACAACTGCAAGCATTTTTTACTGCGAGTATTCTCATGCCGGGATAACATCCAAATGGTAAAATTAAATCAAAGCTGTTGGATTTTAAAAGTTTCATTAAAAGCTCACGCTTATTTTTTGTAACGGAGAATGGGTTTCCGTGCATACCGGCAGGATAAAATCTTATGTACTCATACCCGTCGGGAGAACGCTCGTCGCCTGTTAAAATTACAGACAAATCGTGTCCATTCTTATATAATCCATCTAAAATTGCGATTAAATAAGCGCCGTCGCCGGTCTCTGACCAATTTTCTGTCACAAAACAAAGCTTCATCTTCCTCATCTCCTTTTGATTAGTTTACCATATATCACAAAATAATGCAAGTTGCCTTAAATTTCGCCCGCCTTTTTAAGTGCCATTTTGGTTAAAACAGGACCAATCATTTCGTAAATCAGTGTACCACACAAAATAATTGCTCTTATTGTTGCGCCATATTCAGGAACGACCTTTGTTGCAAGCAGGGATAAACCGATTGCAACACCCGCTTGCGGTACGAGTGCAGGACCAATATATTTTTGGATTTTCTTATCTGCATGGCAAATAGCAGCACCGAATGACGCCCCAAACATTTTGCCCACAACACGCAAAATTACATAAATAAGTCCCGCAACGCCGATTTTCGGAAGCACAGACAGCTGTAATTCCGCACCCGACGCCACGAAAAACAGCATAAAAATCGGGGGTGTAATGTTATCGCAAAGTTTGCTGATATGCTTTTCTGCGCTTGACATATTTGTAAGAACGGCACCCATCGCCATACAAGACAAAAGTGCAGAAAAGTTTAAAAGTTGTGAAATTCCTGTGACCGCAAAAACAAAGCCGATTACCAAAGATAAACGGTTTCCGTCTTTTTTGAACCACCTTAAAGGTAAAAGGAAAAGTAGTCCCATCACAAGACCGAGTGCTAACGAGCCAAAAATCTCAATTACGGGAGATAAAAGTGACGAAACAACTGATGCTCCGGAGTTTGTAAGTCCTTGCGCAATCGCAACAGATACGCCAAAAAGCATGAGAGCGACAGCATCATCTAATGCCACAACAGACAAAAGTGTTTCGGTTACTTTCCCCTTTGCGCCGTATTGTTTAATAACCATAATGGTTGCTGCGGGTGCGGTCGCCGCCGCAATAGAACCCAAAACAAGAGAGAACGGCAGATTGTTTGTTGCAACAAAAAGCCCTATTACAACAAAAACTACCGCAAACAAAGCTTCAAAAACCGCAATCACAATAGGCATAGCGCCGACTCTTTTAAAGTAGGAAATTTTAAATTCATTACCTATAGAAAAAGCAATAAAGCCAAGCGCGATATCCGATACTATATGAAAATCTTCAAGAGTATCTGCGGGAACAAGTCCCAAAATCGCAGGACCAATTAAAAGTCCGCCAACAAGGTATCCTGTAACATTTGGCAATTTGAAAAACTTCGCAATTCTGCCGAACAGCATACCCGCTAAAATCATAAGGGAAATTGAGATAAAAATATTATGTATCACTTAGAAAATCCCTCCGTATACAAAACGGGAAGAGTAAACATAACGCCTGTATCAGGCTTGTCAAGACCGCCCGTTACCTTATTTACAATTTCAGAAACCAACTTAATTTGTTCTTCTTCAAGAACTAAGAAGATTGTTTTGCTTTCAGAATGTTCGGGGTCCAAAATCATTCTTAATGATGCCATGAACTTAAGCTCGTGAAATTCGCTTAAGCTGTGAGCCATACCTTTGCTGTCTAAAATGGTAGCACCTTTAATTTTGTTTGCAGAAAATTCTTCAAGTAATTCTTCTAAAACTTCAATTTTATTTAAAACCAAAACTAATAATTGCATAAAATCTCTCCTTTCTTACATATTATAATATGCAAATTTGTCAAAGTCAAGCTAAAACGCGCATAACAAATAGGAAAAAAGGGCATAAATAATAAAAATTCAAAAAAATTGAAAAAATTTCTAAAAAAGTGTTGACAAAAGAAAAAAGATATGGTATATTATTAAAGCTGTCACAAAAAGACAGCAAAAAAATCGCAGAAAATAACAAAAAAGTTGTTGACATCGTGATTGTTCTGTGATACAATATAATTCCAGCCGAAAAGGCAGGATATCGAACATTGAAAATTATATAGCATAACCAGCAAAGGTTCTCGTTTTTTTACAACGCAAATAAATGCGGAAAAAACAAAAGCATACAAACTGTATGTAATGAATTTGAGTAATTGAGTCACAAACTTAATGAAAGATTT
>JAFWXG010000063.1 GCA_017523005.1 Clostridia bacterium | reverse complement strand
TCGGCATCCTGTAACCCCGTCAAAAGGGCAAACCTGGACATTCTGAGAAAACCCAAGAAAAGATAAGAATTTAAGACCTTGTGTAGCACACATTTTCCGTGCTACATAAGGTCTTTTTTCTTTCCTTATATTGACCTTGGCAGCCCCTCAGCATCCCTGCTTTTCTCACTTCGTGAAAGGAGCAGAACCCAGAAAGAATTTCATAAGAATCTGGGACACTTCCCATTAGCCCCCATTATTCTCCGCTAATTTTCCTCATTTTTTCTAGTCATTTCCCCTCCATTTCACTTAATTTCTAATACTACCCCCGTCTTTTTCTAGTATTCTCCGTTTTTAATCTCATAAGAAAAGATTGGAAAGAGAGAGAAAGGAAAAGGGGTCTCGCCCAGTCTTTTTAAGTCTGGCTAAGTCATGGTAAACGCTGCCCAATGCCATGGAATTGCCAGGGAAAGAAAAGGAAGTGCGAGGGAAGAAAAGGGACGGGCAGCAGAGAACGAGAGAAAGAAAAAGATGGGAATGGAAAGAATGGGAAAAGTTACCCCTTGGAGAATATTTGATTTTACCAATTATATATAGCTTTCTGAAAAAGCTGTTTTTGGGAAAAGTCTTGGGAAGTTTTTAATGCCTGTGTGTTCTTAGAAGCCTATTCTGGCTGCTTTTTCTGGAAGAAAAACGCTTATTTCCTTTTTTCTCATTTTGTTCTTTTGGGGAAAACCCCAAAAAGAAATGCGTTTTTGGGAAAATCCCCAAAAAGGGAAGCGTTTTTCGGAAAACAGAAATGCTTGGGAATATTTATGGAGGTCTATATGAGAAAGAAAGACTATAAAGGCAGATGTGAGAAACGCATCCTGGACAAGTGCAATTCCCTATTCAAATCCTACGACCCTATACAATCGGCTTATGCGAACATCCTGGTTAAAAACAAGGATGTTGCAGAAATCCAATGCAATGTTCCTTTAGATGGCGAAGCCTGTGGTGAATACATGAGCGACTTTGTTTGTGTCATGGCGAACGGCGATTTAATGGTTAGAGAATGTGTCAATAGAGCGCACTTAACTAAGCCTATGACTTTGAAGCTGTTGGATAGCAGCAGAAACTATTGGTTAAGGCATGGTGTTACAGATTGGGGGGTGGTTGTAGATGCTGCTCAAGAATGAGAATCAAATCTTCCGTGTTCTGAAAACCCAGGATGATAAATCCTTGGTCATTGACTGCATTAAAAAGACAATGCCTAAGTGGATAGATGCTGCTACCCTGTCAGATTATACCGAGTGCAGCGAAACGGCATTGCATGAGCTGACCCAATATCCAAGCAGCAGAGAGCTAACCCAAGACGAACAGCGTATTGCCCAGGAACATTTCACCATGATAGCTGGAGTGCTGCCATTTATCGGGAACGAACAGAAGCGCAGTCAAATGATAGAGTTTTTGTCTGAACACCAAAGCAAGCAAACGATACGGAAATATCTTTGCTTGTATTTGGTGTACCAGGAGCTTGCTGCCCTTGCGCCACAGTCCAAAGCAGAAAAGGAATTGACCCAGGACGAAAAGAATATGCGTTGGGCGTTGAACAAGTTTTTCTATACGAGGAACAAAAACAGCCTTATGACAGCATACACGCTGATGCTTAAAGAAAAGTATTGCGACCAACATGGACAGCTTGTGGCAGCATACCCGACTTTTGACCAATTCAGATATTTCTACCGCAAGACAAAGAAGATGCAGCAGTATTATATATCCAGGGACGGTATCAAAGACTATCAGCGCAACAATCGTCCGCTGCTCGGTGATGGGGTACAGCAGTTTGCCCCTGCTGTTGGTGTTGGTATGTTGGATTCAACGATATGTGATATTTACTTGGTGGACGATGGGGGCAAGCTGGTGGGCAGACCTGTTATGACTGCTTGTGTGGATGCCTTCAGCGGTTTATGCTGCGGCTATTCCCTGGGATGGGAGGGCGGCACATACAGCTTGCGTAGTCTGATGCTGAATGTTGTTGCAGACAAACAGGAATGGTGTAAAAAGCACGGCGTGTTTATCGAGCCGCAAGAATGGGATTCTAATAACCTGCCTGGGGTATTTGTAACCGATATGGGCAGCGAATATAAGGGTGATACATTTTCCCAGGTAACAGAGCTTGGCGTTAAAATTGTCAATCTGCCGCCCTACCGTCCAGAGCTGAAAGGTATGGTAGAAAAGTTCTTTGATGTGGTACAGAACGCCTACAAGAAGCACCTAAAGGGCAAGGGCGTGATTGAACCCGACTACCAGGAACGGGGCGCACATGACTACCGCAAGGATGCCTGTCTGACCCTGCGTGAATTTGAGCAGATAATCCTACATTGCATCGTTTATTATAACAGTTCCCGTGTGGTAGATTTTCCGTTCACAGAAGAAATGCTTGCCGATGGGGTGAAACCAAATTCAAGCAGTATATTTGCCTGGGGCAAGAAACAGATGGGCGCAAACTTTATCACAGTTGCGCCGTCAAAGCTGATTCAAACATTGCTGCCCAGGACAACGGGAACATTTACCCGAAAAGGGTTGCGTGTTCACGGCCTACGGTATAAGCATGATGATTATACCGAAGCGTTTTTGTCTGGGGGCGAAGTTACCGTTGCTTACAATCCAGAAGATGTAACGGAAGTCTGGCTGCTGGACAATGGGCAGTATGTTCCCTTTGTGCTGATTGAAAGCAGATTTAACGGCAAATCCCTGGCGGCTGTTCAGACAATGCAAAAGGCAAGGAAACAGACCGTAAATGCTGCTGCCGATGATAATCTGCAAGCTCAGATTGACCTTGCAGAACATATCCAGGTTATCGCAGCCAAGGGAAAACAGACCGATGTTGGCATTAAGAATATTCGCAACACACGCAAACGAGAGCAAGCCAGAACACACATTGATTTTGTAAAGGAGGGTACAAACTGTGGATAATATGAACTTGCTAAAAAAGCTGCCGCCGATGCTGTCTGGC
>JAFWXG010000062.1 GCA_017523005.1 Clostridia bacterium | reverse complement strand
TCTTGCAGTTCCGCCGAGTCTTGATGGAACTAAAATTGCCTTTGCCTTAATATCACGGGCAGTTATACAAGCCGCATCGCATACTGCATTGGTGGTGTCATTTGAATTCATCTCGTACTCGGTGTTTTTGTAAATATTCATTTCAAAAGCATCTTTTTCTGCCTGAGATGCTATTTTTGCCATAACCGATACCGCAGCAACGGGATTTTCCCCGATTGCAGTTTCGCCTGACAGCATAATAGCTGATGTTCCGTCAAATACAGCGTTTGCTACATCTGTAATTTCAGCTCTTGTTGGGGTAGAATGAGAAATCATGGACTCAAGCATTTGAGTTGCGGTAATGACCGCCTTGCCTGACCTGTAGCATTTTTTAATAAATCGCTTTTGTAACCCAGGCAATCTTTCAAATGCAACTTCAACACCCATATCGCCTCTGGCTACCATAATTCCGTCGGAGCATTTAAGTATTTCATCAAAATTGTCAATACCCTCGGTGTTTTCTATCTTTGAAATTATTAAAATATCACTTCCGCCGTTTTGCTTTATGAATTCTCTAAGGCAAGTTATATCTTCTTTTCTTCTTACAAATGAGGCTGCAATATAATCTAAATCATTTTCTAATGCAAAGAGAATATCTTCTTTGTCCTTATCACTTAAGTAGGGCTGATTTAAGCTGATATTGGGAATGTTTACGCCCTTGTTATCAGATATTTCTCCGCCCCTTATTACCTTGCAGTTAATATCTTCGCCGTTTACAGATGAAACCTTAAGTTCAACACTTCCGTCATCAATTAAAACAGTATCGCCTTCCTTAAGCTGGGAGGGCAAGTCTTTATATGTAACTGAAACTTTTTTGTTGTCACCAAGACAATCACAAGAAGTTAAGGTAAAGTCCATACCGCTTTCAAGCACAACAGGACCGCATGAAAACTGCTTTATACGGATTTCAGGGCCCTTTGTATCGAGCAGAATGGCAAGCGGAACATTTAGTTCTCTTCTTATTTCTTTGAGCATTTCGACATTTTTTTTATGATATACATGAGTGCCGTGCGAGAAGTTAAGACGAGCAACATTCATTCCGTTTTTTATCATTTCTTTTATGACTTCCCTGTCGGTACAGGCAGGGCCTATTGTACAAACTATTTTCGTCTTTCTCATAATTGATATTCCTTATAAATTAACATTCTACAGTTTTTGCCAATTCGAATTCTTCCTGAATTTCAGCAGAAGGTTCTTTTGTGAGCAAGGAAACGACTACAATGAAAATGCAGGAAACAATAAATGCAGGCAATAATTCGTAGATTGCAAACACTCCGCCTAACGGATTTAAAACAAGTTTCCATATAAATACTGTAAGACCGCCCGAAAGCATACCCGCAATAGCACCTGCTCTGTTTATACGCTTCCAGAACAAGCTGAACAGCATGAGTGGTCCAAATGTCGCACCAAAGCCTGCCCATGCAAAGCTTACAATACCGAAAATTACGCTGTTTTCGTCTAATGCGATAATAATACCGATTAAAGCAACTGCGAGCAATGTAATACGGGAAACTGTCATAACCTGTTTGTCGGTTGCGTCTTTTTTGATAACACCCTGATAAAGGTTTTTAGAAATTGCAGATGCAGCAATTAAGAGGTATGAGTCGGAGGATGAGATAGTTGCTGCTAAAATACCTGCCATAATTACGCCTGCAAATAACGGATGCAATAAAGTCTGGCTCATAAGTACGAAAATGCTTTCTGCATCAGCTTTTGTTAAAAGTGCGGTTGGGTAGAGGCTTCTGCCAATCATACCGATAGCTACTGCAGCAGCAAGAGAAATTACACACCAAATAGTTGCAATTCTTCTTGAACGCTTTAATTCGTCAGCTTTTCTGATTGCAATAAATCTTAAGAGAACCTGAGGCATACCAAAATATCCTAAGCCCCATGCCATCATGGAAACAACACTTAAGAAACCGTAATCAGCAGCAACAGGCTCGAACATCGGGGCACCTGCTTCAGAAATTGCCTGAACACCGTTTTCAAGAGTTGGCTGTGCAAGACCAAAAAACTGTGTAAAGCCAGGGATTTCCTTAATGTTTGCCATAACGGTATCAATACCGCCTGCAGCTGTTGTTCCTACGAATAATACAACAACCAATGCAAAAATCATTAGAATTGCCTGCATAAAGTCGGATACGCTTTCTGCCAAAAATCCACCTAAGAAGGTGTATGTAATAACAAACAAAGCACCAACTAACATCATAGCTTTGTAATCAAAACCAAACATACTGTTAAAGAGTTTACCACAAGTTACAAAACAGCTTCCTGCGTAAACAGAGAAGAAAATAAGGATAAATAATGATGCGATAGTCATGATTATTTTCTTTTTTTCTTTAAATCTGTTGCTGAAGAAGTCAGGGACTGTAATTGCGTTTCCAGCCACATAAGAATACTTACGAAGTCTTTTTGACACAATTAACCAGTTAAAATATGTACCTACTGCAAGGCCAAGTGCTGTCCAGAACGCGTCTGCAAGACCGCACCAGTAAGCAACGCCCGGAAGGCCCATAAGTAACCAGCCGCTCATGTCTGAAGCTTCTGCGCTCATGGCTGCAACCCAGGGACCAAGTGAACGCCCGCCGATAAAGAAGTTTTCAGAATTTTTGTTTGAACGCTTTGCAAAATAAGCGCCGATGCCTATAACAATTAAAATGTAAATACACATAGTTATGAGCATTTGTAATGAATTGTTGTTCATAATTTACTCTCCTTTTTGCTTTTATAAAACATATTTGCAGTCTATTATACCATAAAATATAACAAATGTACATATTTTTTCTAAAAAAAATAAAATTTTTTATTGTAATGTAGAAATATAAAAGCTCCCATATAACATGGGAGCTTTTGGTGTTTGATTATTTAGTAGTCTGTGCTTCGACAAGACGAGTTCCACAGTATATTTCGCGGAGTTTTGGCTTTTCGATTTTTCCTGTAGGGTTACGGGGAACATCTGCAAAAATAACTTTTTTCGGGCGCTTATATCTTGGCATCTCTTCGCAGAAGGCGTTCACTTCTTCTTCAGTTAAAGTTTCGCCCTGCTTAACCTCAATAATTGCAGCTGCAATTTCTCCTAATCTTTCGTCGGGCAGACCAATAACTGCAACATCTTTAATAGCTGTGTGTTTGCGCAAAAAGTCTTCTATCTGAACAGGATACAAGTTTTCTCCGCCTGTAATAATTACATCTTTTTTGCGGTCGACAAGATATATAAAGCCGTCGTCGTCCATTTTAGCCATATCGCCTGTGTAGAGCCAGCCGTCTTTAATGCTTTCTGCAGTAGCTTTTGGGTTATTGAAATAACATTTCATAACTCCGGGGCCTTTTACAATAAGCTCGCCGACTTCATTTTTTGCGACTTCTTTTCCGTCAGGGGACACAATTTTTGTTTCCCAGTTATATCCCGGGATACCGATAGCACCAACTTTATGTATGTTTTCCACACCAAGATGTACACAACCAGGGCCGATTGATTCGCTTAATCCGTAGTTTGTATCATACTTATGGTTTGGAAAATGTTCAATCCAGCGTTTTATAAGGCTTGGCGGAACAGGCTGTGCACCAACATGCATGAGTCTCCATTGACTAAGTTCATATTCGCTTAAATCAATTTCGCCTCTGTCTATAGCATCTAAGATATCCTGCACCCACGGAACGAGCAACCATACGATAGTTGCTTTTTCGCGCGAAACCGCGCTTAAAATCCATTCTGGTCTTATGCCCTTAAGCAAAACACCCTTACCACCTGTGTAAAGTGAGCCAAACCAGTGCATTTTTGCGCCTGTATGATAAAGGGGCGGGATGCAAAGGAAAACATCGTTTTCGGTTTGACCATGATGATTTTGCTCTGTTTCGCAAGAAGACATGAGTGCTCTGTGGTTGTGTAAAATAGCTTTCGGGAAACCTGTTGTTCCTGAAGAAAAATAGATAGCAGCATCGTCTGTTTCAAGAAGAGGTACAGACGGAGCAACAGACGAGCAATAGCCTGTCATGATGCGATAGCTGTCTGCAAATTCAGGGACATCTTCGCCCACGAAAAAGAAGTTTTTAATATTTTTAAGTTCGGGATGAACAGATGCCACGCGTTCTGTAAATTCAGGACCGAAAATCAAGTTTTCTGACTCTGACAAATCAAGACAGTACTTGATTTCGTCGGCGGAGTAGCGGTAGTTCATGGGAACTGCCAATGCACCGGTTTTTAATATACCGAAATAGATAGGCAACCATTCAATACAGTTCATGAGCAAAATTGCGACTTTATCTCCCTTTTTAATACCACGGGACAAAAGCAAGTTCGCAAAGCGGTTAGCCATTACATCAAATTCGCGCCATGTTATTTCTCTGCGGTAACGCTCTTGAGGGTTTGACTCGATAAGCTCGTACTCGCGCCAGGTTGTAGCCTTGTCATGCTTGTCTGACGGATTGATTTCAACCAAGCTTACCTTATCTCCGTAAAATTGAGCATTACGGGTTAAAAGCTCTGTAATAACCATTAAATTTATTCCTCCTCGCCGTAAGATACGGCAGATGTTTTAAGAAATTCTTTCGTTTGTTTCTTTTGTGATTTTTGCGATAAATTCGTCAAGAGACATTACTTCTGTTTCGCCTGTGTCACGGCTTCTTACTGAAACAGTTTTAGCCTCCGCCTCGTTAGCACCTAAAATTAACATATAAGGCACTCTTTCTTCCATCTGAGCCTGACGGATTTTGTAACCGATTTTTTCGTCACGGCTGTCAAGTTCTGCACGGATGCCCTCTGCACGGATTGCGTCATAAACTTCTTTTGCGTAGTCTGCAGTTTTTTCAGATACAGGCAACACTTTAACCTGAACAGGTGCAAGCCAAGCAGGGAATTTACCTGCAAAATGTTCTGTCAAAATACCGATAAATCTTTCGATTGAACCAAAGCATACACGATGTATCATGATTGGGCGCTGTTTTTCGCCGTTTTCGTCGACATATTCCAAATTAAAGTTAATA
>JAFWXG010000061.1 GCA_017523005.1 Clostridia bacterium | reverse complement strand
TCGGCGGTGTTGCAGAGGCTGTATATAAAATGGCAATCGGAAATCAGGTTGGCTTTGAATTTGAGACAACAGATGGAATTTTTGATTACAGCTACGGCTCATTTGTTTTAGAACTCAACGAAGATATAAATGTTGGAGTTGTTTTAGGTAAAACAACAGATAAAAAGGAAATTTCAGCAAACGGCATTTCACTTAGCCTTGCAGAATTACAAAAAGCTTATGAAGACAAATTAGAGCCTGTTTACAGCTGTAATATTAAACAGGAGCAAAATGATTTGCCAACCTACAACTATTCAGTTTCAAGCTGGGCAAAGAGTAAACAATCTTTTGCTAAACCAAAGGTTTTAATTCCTGTATTCCCTGGTACAAACTGCGAATACGATACTGCAAAAGCATTAAAATCTGCAGGCGCTGACCCTGAAATTATTGTAATAAATAACCTTTCTGCAAAAGGAATTGCTGATTCTGCAGATTATTTTGCAAACAAAATTAAAGAATCCCAGATTATCTTTATTCCTGGCGGTTTCTCAGGCGGTGACGAGCCTGATGGTTCTGGTAAATTCATTACTGCATTCTTCAGAAATGCTAAGATTAAAGAACAGGTTCACGAATTACTCAAAAACCGTGATGGTTTGATGTGCGGTATTTGTAACGGGTTCCAGGCACTCATTAAATTGGGTCTTGTTCCTTACGGCGAAATTATTGATACAGATGAAACTTGTCCTACACTTACCTATAACACAATCGGCCGACATCAGTCAAGATTGGTAAGAACACGAATTGCGTCAAACAAATCTCCATGGCTTGCTGAAACTAATGCAGGGGATGTGTTCACAGTTCCGATTTCACACGGCGAAGGCAGATTTTTAGCAGATGAAGAGCTTATCAAAAAGCTTGCTGAAAATGGTCAGATTGCAACACAGTATGTTGATTTTGACGGCAACGCAACCGCTGATATTGCATTTAATCCAAACAACTCAATTCATGCTATCGAGGGCATTACATCTCCCGACGGCAGAGTATTAGGAAAGATGGGACATTCCGAGCGTATCGGCGACGGACTTTATAAAAATGTTGACGGTAATTATGATATGGGCTTGTTCAGATCGGCTGTTAAGTATTTTAAATAATCAAATTAGAAGTCTAAAAAAGAAAACTCTCAAAGCTTGAGAGTTTTCTTTTCTTTGTAAATTATTCAAAAAATATTGTCTTTATATCAGTTGCTGTTTGTTCTACAGTTGTGACAGCTATTTTATGGTCACAAAAGTCAGTGTAAAGGGGATAACGCTCACGATAAAGCGTATCAACACCCTTTTGCTGTGAGATAGGTCTGTTTGATGTTGGCAATAGACTTAAATCTCTGTCTAAAAAGAACACAATACTGTTTTGCTTGCACAAAAATCTGTTTTCGGGGCGGGTTACAACTCCGCCGCCTGTTGCGATTATCTGTCCGCTTTCCTTTGTAATTTCGGATAAAACCTTTGTTTCCATTTCCCTGAATATTTCTTCGCCCTGATTTTCAATAACTTCGGCAGGGGATACTCCATACTTTTCTTTAAATACAAGGTCTGCATCTACAAAGGGTCTTTCCAAATCGTTTGCAAGTTTTTTTCCTACAGTGGATTTTCCTGAGCCCGGCATTCCTATCAGCATAATGTTTAGCGTTCCTTGCACTATAATTTTAACTATTTCATTTATTTTAAGGTCTGAAATTTCTTCGTTTAAGAATAGCTCAGCAGATTTTTTCGCTTGACCTACCAGCATAGAAAGTCCATTGAATGCAGGGATTTGTAATTGTTGTGCGTCATACAAAAGCTTTGTTGTTGATGGGTTGTAGATTAAGTCAAACACCCCTTCAAGGTGCTTGAATTCTTTAAGGTCTATAGGTGCTTTCTCTGTTTCAGGATACATCCCAACTGGTGTTGTGTTTACTATAATATCAGCATCATAATGTTTGCTTATGTTCTTGTAGTTGTTTTCTCCCGTTCTTGAAATTGTTATTATTTCGCCTGCGTTTTGGTCTTTAAGCACCGCTTTTACAGCTAAAGACGCCCCGCCACTTCCCAAAACAAGAGCTTTCTTGCCCTCTAAAGAAATTCCGCTTTCTTTGAGCATATAT
>JAFWXG010000060.1 GCA_017523005.1 Clostridia bacterium | reverse complement strand
GCAGTTATAGGCGCAGGCCCTACAGGACTTACCTGTGCGGGGGATTTGGCAAAAGCAGGGTTTGAAGTTACAGTATTTGAAGCGTTCCATAAAGCGGGAGGAGTATTGGTTTACGGCATCCCTGAGTTCAGACTCCCGAAAGACATTGTTGGAAAAGAAATTGACGGATTAAAAGATTTGGGAGTAATTTTTGAAACAAATGTGGTTGTTGGTAAAACTGTGTCAATAGATGATTTGCGTGACGAAGGCTTTGAAGCGTTCTTTATAGGAACAGGCGCAGGTCTGCCCGCGTTTATGAATATTCCTGGCGAAGATTTAATGGGTGTTTATTCTGCAAACGAATTTTTGACAAGAATAAACCTTATGAAAGGATATAAATTTCCTGAATACGATACACCGGTGCATATCGGTAAGAGTGTAGCAGTTGTAGGTGGCGGAAATGTTGCAATGGACGCAGCCAGATGCGCCAAAAGATTAGGCGCAGAAACAGTCTACATTATTTACAGACGAAGCGAACAGGAAATGCCTGCAAGAAAAGAAGAGGTTCATCATGCAAAAGAAGAAGGAATTGTGTTTAAAATGCTCACAAATCCCGTTGAAGTTTTGGGAAATGAAGATGGTTGGGTAACAGGTATCCGTTTAATAGAAATGGAGCTTGGTGAGCCTGATAAATCAGGCAGAAGAAAACCTGTACCAAAACCGGATTCTGAATTCGTATTAGATGTAGATAATGTCATAATAGCAATAGGTCAGACACCCAATCCTTTAATTGCAAGCACAACAGAAAATCTTGATACTGCAAGTTGGGGCGGAATTGTTGTCGACGATAACGGAAAAACATCAATTTCCGATGTGTATGCAGGAGGAGATGCCGTGTCAGGCGCTGCAACCGTAATACTTGCTATGGGTGCAGGAAAAACAGCAGCGAAATCAATTATAGATAAATTATCAAAATAAGTATAAGCCTTTGCTTATACTTATTTTTTTGTTGCAATTATATACAAATTTTGTTATAATAAAATATGTAGTATAAGATTATACACAAGATGGGGGATTTATATGAAAATCAAGGAAGTAAAAGAACTTTTAAACGCAGAAATTTTAAATGGTATTGACCAGTTGGAAGAAGAGGTTTATTCTGCTTGCGGTAGCGACCTTATGAGTGATGTTTTAGCGTTTGTTAAGCATCAGGGATTATTGTTGACAGGTCTTAACAATCTGCAGGTAGTAAGAACAGCAGACATGATGGACATTCGTGCTATTGTGTTTGTCCGTGGCAAAAAGCCTGACGAAGAAATTATAAATCTTGCAAAACGCAAGGATATGATAGTAATGACTACAGAAGAACCGCTTTATTCTGCTTGCGGTAAATTATATTCTGCAGGTTTAAAGAAATAGGAGGGAATGTGTATGACTGATGAAATCTTAAGTTTGAATTATCAGGTGAACGGCTCTGATTTACAGTCTGCAGGAGTAGCATCGAGCGATGTGAAAAAGGTATTAAGAAAACTTGGCGTGTCCCCCGAAATTATCAGAAAAGTTGCTATTTCAATGTATGAAGCTGAAATAAATATGGTTATCCACGCCAATGGCGGAACTATCGATGTATCTATATCCCCTGAACAGATTAAGGTTGTTTTAGCAGACAATGGCCCTGGAATTGCGAACATCGACCTTGCTATGAAGGAGGGATATTCCACAGCACCACAGACAATACGAGAAATGGGGTTTGGTGCAGGCATGGGACTTCCCAACATAAAAAAATATGCCGACATAATGAATATCACATCTGAACTTGGCAAGGGTACAACTGTTGAAATAATTGTAAATATTCCTCAATAAAATGAAAGGGGAGAAAGGCAATGGAAAAAGATAAATATTTTCATTCCGTATCTTTAGACAGAGATGAGTGTAAAGGATGCACAAACTGTGTAAAAAAATGTCCTACAGAGGCAATCAGGATAAGAAACGGTAAAGCTAAAATTATAAAAGAACGCTGTATAGATTGCGGAGAATGTATAAGAACTTGTCCGTATCATGCAAAAAAGGCGGTAACAGATAATTATAAAAAAATATTTGATTATACATATAAAATCGCTCTTCCGGCACCTACGCTATATGGTCAGTTTTCAACTGCAAAGGATATAAACATAATACTTAAAGCACTCAAACTGCTGGGTTTTGACGAAATTTATGAAGTGCTGACAGGTGCTGATATGGTGTCGGAGGCAACAAAAGAGTATTTAAAACGCGCAGGAATAAAAAAACCTGTAATAAACTCGGCTTGTCCCGCTGTAGTAAGACTAATACAAATCCGTTTCCCAAATCTTGTTGACCACATTCTTCCCCTTATGAGTCCTGTAGAATGTGTTGCAAGAGAGGCAAGGAAATCTGCGGTAGAAAAAACAGGTCTTCCAGAAGATAAAATCGGGGTATTTTTCATATCTCCGTGCGCAGCGAAGATGACGAGCTATATCAATCCTTTAGGACTTGAAAAAAGCGAACTTGACGGTGTTATCTCAATCTCTGATATATATGGTGAGTGTGCATCATTTATATCAAAGCTTGAAGCTGATGAAGACTTAACCAAAGCTACAGCATCAGGATTGTCATGGGCAATCTCTGGCGGAGAAACAAAAAGTCTTAATATTGAAAAGAGTATTTCGGTTTCCGGAATAAGAAATGTGATAAATGTACTTGAAGAGCTTGATGATGAAAGAATTGACGATATAGATTTTGTAGAATGCTTAGCTTGTACAGGAGGCTGTGTAGGCGGAGCTTTGACTGTAGAAAACCCATTTGTTGCATCAGCAAGAATAAGTCAAATTGCGAAAAACTATGACATTTCGTATATTGAAAAGGGAAGTATCATACCTGAAGATTTGATGCTGGAAAAAGAAATTGAATATATTCCTGTCATGAACCTTGGCAAAACCATGAAAGAGTCTATGGAGATTATGGCAAAAACTCAGCAGATTTACGAAACAATGCCAAGACTTGACTGCGGTTCATGCGGTGCACCGTCGTGTAATGCGCTTTCTGAAGATATTGCGCGCGGATTTGCAAAAGAGCTTGACTGTGTATTTAAATTTAAAGAAAAGCTGAACTTCCTGATAAATGAAATGAATCAGCTTGATGATTAGGAGGATAAATATGACAGTAAAAGAAGTGGTTAAGGCGCTGAATTTAGAGTGTCTGACAGGAGGAGAAGAACTTGACAGAGAGGTAAACGGCGGTTATTGCGGAGATTTACTGAGTTGGGTAATGTCTAAAGCTCAAAGCGGTAACGCATGGATTACAATTATGTCTAACATAAATATAGTAGCGGTAGCAGTTCTTACTGATGTGTCCTGCATAATTCTTTGTGAAGATGTAACCCCCGAAGAAGACTGTATTCAAAAGGCGGAAGAGCAAGGCGTTGTAATTTTAAAATCATCAATGTCAGCTTTTGAACTTGCAAATAAAATAGGAAATCTAATATGAAGTTTTATTATGATTTACATATCCATTCAGCACTTTCGCCATGCGGAGATATGGATATGACACCAAACAACATAGTCAATATGTCAGTACTTAAAGGACTTGATATAATCGCGGTGTCAGACCATAATTCTGTTGGAAATGTCCGTGCTGTAATGAAAGTTGCAGAAGATAAACCTATTACTGTTGTGCCTGCTATGGAAATAGAAACATTAGAAGAAGTTCATGTTTTGTGTCTTTTTCCTGATGTTGAAAGTGCCGAGAGTGCAGAAGCAGAACTTAAAGCGAAATTCACTTCTGTTATAAATCGTCCTGAAATATTTGGCGAGCAGGCTTATATGAATAGCAAGGATGAGATTACGGGATATGAAGACCACCTTTTGGTTACTGCAACCAATCTTTCAATAGATGATGTGAAAGAATTGGCAGACAGGAATGGTGGGGTTGCGATTCCTGCTCATGTAGACAGAAGCTCATACAGTGTGCTTTCTAACTTAGGCGTTTTGCCCGACATAGGATTTTGTACTGTAGAAGTATCCAAAAAATCTTCCCCTGACAGTTATAATTATCTTCGTAAGAAAATAATTCAAAATTCTGATGCTCATTATTTGTGGGATATTTCAGAACGGGAAAACAGTTTTGAATTGCCCCAATGCAATGCCGAAGCACTCATAAAATACTTAAAAGAATAAACTAAAGTAAAATGAATATATTTTTAAAAAAGTGTAGATTTTTGACGAATGTTGTGATATAATCTATAGGGTATGCTAATGTAATTATGCTTTTTTGCATTAAAATAATTAAGGAGGCAGTAAAATGGCAGAAAAAAAAGTACCTGCTTTTCAAGGAACAAAAGAGCAGGAAGCACAGCTTAAGGAAGTCATTGCAAAGCACAAAGACTCCAAAGGTGCATTGATTCCGGTGTTGCATGAAGCACAGGAAATTTATGGGTATCTTCCCGTTGAAGTACAGACCATGATTGCAGAGGGCTTGGGATTATCTCTTGCTGATGTGTATGGTGTTGTAACTTTCTATGCACAATTTTCACTCTATCCAAAGGGACAGTACCGTATTGCAGTATGTTTAGGTACAGCTTGCTATGTTAAAGGTTCAGGTGATATTTTAGACAAATTCAAAGAACGCCTTGGTATTGATGTAGGTGAGTGTACTGAAGACGGAAAATTCTCACTTGATGCAACTCGTTGTATCGGTGCGTGCGGTCTTGCACCAGTACTCACAGTAAATGATGATGTATATGGTCGTTTAACAGTAGACGATGTAGATGGTATTTTAGAAAAATACGGATTTTAAAATATGAAAGAGTTATCCTTGAATATCTTAGATATCACACAGAATTCTATTTCAGCTTGTGCAACTAAGATTATTATTTCTGTTGAAAAAGACACAAAAGAAAATTTACTTACAGTACGAATTGAAGATAATGGCAAGGGAATGGATAAAGAGTTTGTGAAAAGTGTCACAGACCCTTTTACCACAACCAGAAGTACAAGAAAAGTAGGAATGGGAATTCCGTTGCTGAAGATGTCTGCCGAACAAGCGGGCGGGGAATTTAAATTAAATTCAGAGCTTGGTGTCGGGACAACAGTCACAGCCACATTTAAGCTCAATCACATTGATCGTGTACCGCTTGGAGATGTAGGGCAGACAATATCTGTATTGGTTTCGTGTAATCAACAAGTTGATTTCTTATATGTGCACAAATCAGATGGTGAGGAATTTAAGTTTGATACTATTGAAATCAAGGAAATTTTGGGAGATGTTCCTTTGAATGAACCTGATGTCATAATGTGGATGCAGGAGTACATAAGGGACGGAATTAAATCTATTAACGGAGGTGCTTAAATCGTGAAAAGTTTAGCAGATTTAGAAGCAATCAGAAACAAAACCGTAAATAAAGTTGGTCTTCGTAAGGAGAATGCAGAAGAAACTCGTATTGTCGTTGGTACGGCAACCTGCGGTATTGCAGCAGGTGCAAGACCTGTTATGCAGGCATTTGTTGAAGAAATTCAGAAACGCAATTTGTCCAATACCTTTGTTACTCAGACAGGTTGTATCGGTGTATGCCGTTTAGAACCTATCGTTGAGGTATACGCACCTGGTCAGGAAAAAGTGACCTATGTGAAAATGACACCTGAAAAGGCACAGAAGGTTGTACTTGACCATGTCGTTAACGGCAAAATCGTAGAAGAATATACAATAGGTAAAGCAGAATAAGTCTTGTACCTGATTGAATGGAGGATATAAAATGGAACTTGTCAGATCTCATGTTCTGGTCTGTGGCGGTACCGGATGTACTTCTTCCGGTTCTAAACAGATTATTGAAGAATTTGAAACACAACTCAAAAATTTTGATATTGACAAAGAAGTTAAAGTTATCCAGACAGGATGCTTTGGCTTTTGTGCAATGGGTCCAATTGTAATTGTGTACCCCGAGGGTTCATTCTACAGCATGGTTCAAAAAGAAGATGTTGCAGAAATCGTTGAACAGCACTTGTTAAAAGGTAAAATTGTTACTCGTTTACTTTATAAAGAAACTGTTGAAGAGGATAATGTTAAATCCCTTAATGAAATTGATTTCTATAAGAAACAGCATCGTGTAGCATTAAGAAACTGTGGTGTTATTGATCCTGAAAACATTGATGAATACATCGCTTGCGACGGTTATAAAGCTTTAGGTAAAGCTTTAACAGAAATGACTCCTCAAGAAGTTATTCAGGAAGTAAAAGATTCAGGACTTCGCGGCAGAGGTGGCGGTGGTTTCCCGACAGGTGTGAAATGGGATTTTGCCAGCAAATCTGTTAATGACCAGAAATATGTACTTTGTAACGCCGACGAAGGCGACCCGGGTGCATTTATGGACCGTTCAGTTCTTGAAGGCGACCCTCACAGCGTAATTGAAGCTATGGCTATTGCAGGTTATGCAATCGGTGCTAACCAGGGTTATATCTATGTTCGTGCAGAATATCCTATTGCTGTTCATCGTTTGCAGGTTGCTATCGACCAGGCAAGAGAATATGGTATTTTAGGTAAAAACATATTTGAAACAGGCTTTGATTTCGACCTGGAAATAAGACTTGGTGCAGGTGCATTCGTTTGCGGCGAAGAAACTGCTTTGATGACATCTATCGAAGGCAGACGCGGTGAACCTCGTCCAAGACCTCCTTTCCCTGCTGTAAAAGGTTTGTGGGATAAGCCTACAATCTTAAATAACGTAGAAACCTATGCAAACATCCCTGTTATTCTTTTGAATGGCGCTAAAGAATTTGCAAAATTAGGTACAGAAACAAGTAAAGGTACAAAAGTATTTGCTTTAGGCGGTAAAATCAACAATACAGGCTTGGTTGAAGTTCCTATGGGTACTACACTCCGTGAAGTTGTTTACGAAATCGGTGGCGGTATTCCAAACGGCAAACAGTTCAAAGCAGCACAGACAGGTGGTCCTTCAGGCGGTTGTATTCCTGCTGACCTTATTGACACACCAATTGATTATGATTCCTTAATCAAGATTGGTTCTATGATGGGTTCAGGTGGTTTGATTGTAATGGACGAAGACACTTGTATGGTAGATATCGCAAAATTCTTCCTCGAATTCACAGTTGACGAATCTTGCGGTAAATGCGTTCCTTGCCGTATCGGTACAAAGAGATTGCTTGAATTGTTAAACAAAATTACAGACGGAACAGGTACTTTAGAAGACATCGACGAAATGGAAACCTTGTGTAATACCATTAAGAGTAGTGCACTTTGCGGTTTAGGACAGACAGCTCCAAATCCTGTATTAAGTACACTTAAATATTTCCGTGACGAATATGTAGAACATGTTGTAGATAAAAAATGCCGTGCAGGCGTATGTAAGGCACTTTTGAGCTACAAGATTGATGCAGATAAATGTAAGGGTTGTACCCTTTGTGCTCGCCAGTGCCCGGTTGGTGCTATTAGCGGTAAGGTAAAAGAAGCACACATTATCGATACAACAAAATGTATTAAATGTGGCGTTTGCGAAAGCACATGTAAATTTGGTGCAATCAGCAAGTAAAGGAGGGAAAGAGAATGGAAAATGTAAATATTAAAATTGACGGAATTGAAATTTCTGTTCCTAAGAATTATACAGTTTTACAGGCAGCAAGAATGGCAAACATTCATATTCCGACTCTTTGCTATCTTGAGGGGATTAACGAAATCGGCGCTTGCCGTATTTGTGTTGTTGAAATTAAAGGTGCAAGATCATTACAAGCTGCTTGCGTATATCCTGTGAATGAAGGCATGGAAGTTTATACAAACTCTCCTGCAGTAAGAAAAGCAAGAAAAGCAAACCTTGAGCTTATTCTTTCTAATCATGACAGAAAGTGCTTGACTTGTGTAAGAAACCGCAACTGTGAATTACAGAAATTAGCTGAAGAATTCGGTATTAAAGAAATCCGTTATGACGGCTCTTCCGACCCTGTTTTTGCTTTGGACCAGTCTTCTCCTTCTTTAGTTCGCGATAACAACAAATGCGTACTTTGCCGTCGTTGCGTTGCAGCGTGTGCAAATCAGGCTGTTTCAGTTATCGGTCTTAAGAACAGAGGCTTTGTAACAGAAGTTGGTTGTGCATTTGATGCTCCAATCTTTGAAACATCATGTATTTACTGCGGTCAGTGTATAGTATCTTGTCCTGTTGGTGCTCTTTATGAAAAAGATGATATTCCAAAGGTACAAAAAGCTATTGACAATACTGAAAAACATGTTGTTGTCCAGACAGCTCCTGCAGTTCGCGCTGCATTAGGTGAAGAATTTGGATTGCCTATGGGTACACCTGTAACAGGTAAAATGGTTGCAGCATTAAGAAGACTTGGCTTTGATAAAGTGTTTGATACAGATACATCTGCAGACCTTACCATTATGGAAGAAGGTACAGAATTTATCGAACGCTTCACAAAAGGCGAAAATCTTCCTTTGATTACTTCTTGCAGTCCTGGTTGGGTTAAATTCTGCGAACACAATTATCCTGAATTTATCAACAACCTGTCATCTGCAAAATCACCAATGGAAATGTTTGGTGCAGTAATCAAATCATACTATGCTGAAAAGCAGAATATTGCAAAAGAAAACATCTATTCTGTAGCAATTATGCCTTGTACTTCCAAGAAATTTGAAGCACAAAGACCTGAACATTCATCATCAGGTGCACAGGATATCGACGCATCATTAACAACAAGAGAGCTTGCTCGCATGATTAAAGAAGCAGGTATCCAGTTTAATGAACTTCCTGATGAAGAATTTGATTCTCCATTCGGTGAAGCAACAGGTGCAGGCGTTATCTTTGGTGCAACAGGCGGTGTTATGGAAGCTGCAATCCGTACAGTATACGAATTGCTCGAAGGCAAACCATTAGAAAATCTCGAAATTGCACCTATTCGTGGTATGGACGGCGTTAAAGAGGCTGAACTTACTATCGCTGGCAAGAAAGTAAAAGTTGCAGTTTGTCATGGCACAAAGAATGCAAAAGCATTGCTTGAACGCGTTAAAGCAGGCGAGAAGTATGACTTTATTGAAGTTATGGCTTGCCCCGGCGGTTGTGTAAATGGTGGCGGTCAGCCAATCGTATCTTCTGAAGACAGAGTAGGTAAGGATATAAGAGTTGAGCGTGCAAAAGCACTTTACGCAGAAGACAGAAGTGCAGCTTTGCGTAAATCTCACGAAAATCCAGTTATTCAGACCTTGTATGACACATACTTTGAAAAACCATGTTCTCATAAAGCGCATGAATTGTTGCATACAACATATACCAAGAGAAATAAGTTCTAAAAACTTACGAAATCCGGACATTTTTTGTCCGGATTTCATACATTTGAATAAAAATATAAAAAAATTTAAAAAACTTCTTGCAATTTAAAAAAATGTGTGCTATAATCTTACTGTTATAGATTTGAGAGATGATAGAAAGAGGTGAAACCCATGAGAGAAGGTATACATCCTGATTATAAAACCTGCGTTGTTAAATGTGCTTGCGGCGAAACATTTGAAACTCGTTCCACAAAATCAGAGCTCAATGTTGAAATTTGTTCTAAATGCCATCCGTTCTTTACCGGCAAACAGAAATTGGTTGACACCGGTGGTAGAGTAGACAAGTTTAGAAAACGCTTTAATTTGGAAGCAAAATAATTATGAAAGAAAGACGAACTTTTTATGGTTCGTCTTTTTGATTTTCATACAGTT
>JAFWXG010000059.1 GCA_017523005.1 Clostridia bacterium | reverse complement strand
TGCAACACCGCCGAAAGCAGGTGTGTAAGCCGAGAGAACTTTTTTATCTCTAACAAGCTTTGAAACTAAAGAGTAAAGTTCTTTAACAGACTCTGCTTGAGGTAGTCCGTCTTTGTATTCGGGTTTAAGCCATACAACCTTGTGTCCTGCACCTTTGAATTCAGGAGATACAATGTTTTCTGTTTTGTCTGTGGTAACCGCAAATGATACAAGTGTAGGTGGAACATCAATGTTTTCAAATGTACCGCTCATAGAGTCTTTACCACCGATAGATGCAATCTCAAAATCTTTTTGTGCTTTGAATGCACCAAGCAAAGCGGCAAGCGGTTTACCCCAGCGTTTAGCATCTTTTTTAGGCTTTTCAAAATATTCCTGGAATGTTAAATAAACATCTTCAAAATCAGCACCTGACGCAATAAGCTTTGAAACCGATTCAACAACCGCGAGATAAGCTCCATGATAAGGACTCTTTTCTGCGATGAACGGATTGTAACCCCACGCCATGAGTGAGCAGGTGTCTGTGTGAGCACTTTCAACCGCAATTTTGTGTACCATAGCCTGAGACGGAGTCTGCTGATATTTACCGCCAAAAGGCATAAGAACAGTGTTTGCACCGATAGTTGAGTCAAATCTTTCAGAAAGACCACGCTTAGAGCAAACATTTAAGTCAGACACTAAATTCATAAAGTCTGCCTTAAAATCGCCTGAAACTTCTTTTTTGAACTCTTCCGGTTTGTTAGGTGCAATATCAATATGCTTTTCCGCACCATTTGAATTTAAGAATTCTCTTGAAATATTAACAATGTCTTTACCGTTCCATGTCATAACGAGTCTTGGCTCTGCCTTAACTGTAGCGATTACTGTTGCCTCAAGGTTCTCTGCATAAGCCAATTCTTTAAAGCGTTCAACATCTTTACTTTCAACTACAACAGCCATTCTTTCCTGTGATTCGCTGATTGCAAGCTCTGTGCCGTCTAAGCCCTCATATTTTTTGGGAACAGCGTTTAAATCAATATGAAGCCCGTCAGCAAGCTCGCCGACTGCAACAGAAACACCGCCTGCACCAAAGTCATTACAACGCTTGATTAAGCGTGATGCTTCTTTGTTTCTGAATAATCTCTGTAATTTTCTTTCTTCTGGAGCGTTACCCTTTTGAACTTCAGAACCGCACTGCTCTAAAGAAGAAAGTGTGTGAGATTTTGAAGATCCTGTAGCACCGCCACAACCGTCACGGCCTGTTCTTCCGCCTAAGAGAATAACAATATCTCCGTCTTCGGGGCGTTCACGGCGAACATTTTCAGCAGGAGCTGCTGCAATAACTGCACCGATTTCCATACGCTTTGCTGTATATCCGTCATGATAAAGCTCGTCAACCTGACCTGTAGCCAAACCGATTTGGTTACCATAAGAACTGTAACCGCTTGCAGCGGTTGTAACAATCTTTCTTTGAGGAAGTTTGCCTTCTAATGTTTCAGAAACCGCCTTTAACGGATTTCCTGCACCTGTTACGCGCATAGCCGCATACACATAAGAACGGCCTGAAAGCGGGTCACGGATTGCACCGCCGATACAGGTTGCCGCCCCGCCGAACGGTTCGATTTCTGTTGGGTGGTTATGTGTTTCGTTTTTAAAGAGTAACAGCCAGTCCTGCTCCTCGCCCTCAACATTAACCTTAATTTTTACTGTGCAGGCATTTATTTCTTCCGACTCATCAAGCTTTGGAAGATGTCCTGTTTTAGCTAAATATTTAGTAGAAATGGTAGCAATATCCATAAGATTTATGGGCTTTGTTCTGCCGATTTCTTTTCTTGTATTTAAATATTCGTCATAAGCACTTTGAAGTAATTCATCTTCAAATTTTACAGAATCGATAGTAGTTAAGAATGTAGTGTGTCTGCAGTGGTCGGACCAGTATGTATCTATCATACGGATTTCTGTAATTGTAGGATTACGCTTTTCAGAAATGAAATACTGCTGACAGAATTTTATGTCATCAATATCCATTGCAAGACCATAATTATTTATAAAGTCATTTAATTTTTTTTCAGAAAGTGAAATAAAGCCTTCTAAGGTTTCAACTGTTTCAGGGATATCATAAACCGCCTTTAATGTTGATGCCTTTTCAAGACTTGCTTCTCTGCTTTCAACGGGGTT
The DNA here is from genome assembly GCA_017523005.1 of Clostridia bacterium. Lineage (GTDB taxonomy): Bacteria > Bacillota > Clostridia > RGIG6154 > RGIG6154 > RGIG6154. The sequence goes on along the minus strand of JAFWXG010000059.1, from coordinate 5,685 downwards.
AATAAGATACTTTTTGATTTCTTTAATATCACTTTCGGACAGGTCGCCCTCTAAAATATACACCTTTGCTGTCTTAACAATAGGACGCTCGCCCTGAGAGATAATCTGGATACACTGTGCGGCAGAGTCTGCTCTCTGGTCAAACTGACCAGGCAAAAATTCTACTGCAAATACATATCCGCCCTTTGCATCAAAATCATCCGAAACATTGTCAAGCTGAGGCTCTGAAAATACTGTTTTCTTCGCATAATCGAATAAGTCTTCGTCAATATTTTCCACATCATAGCGGTTTAAAACTCTCACATTTTTAAGTGAAATACCCAAAAATGAGATAATATCCTGTTTTAATGAAGAAGCCTCATGAGCAAGTCCGTCTTTTTTCTCAACATAAATTCTGTATACCATTTTAAGCCTCCTTAGCCTTTAAAGCTCTCTGACCGATATCTTTTCTGTAAAAAGCATTGTCGAATGAAACATTTTTAACCTCTTGGTATGCCTTTTTAATTGCATCTTCTAAAGTATCAGCAGTTTCGGTAACGCCTAAAACTCTTCCACCTGCAGTTAACATTTTACCGTCAACATCTTTAGCGCCCGCAACAAACAACTGACCTTTAAATTCTGGTGCAACCTTGATTTCAAATCCTGATTCATAAGCCTTTGGATAGCCCTCTGATGCCATAACTACGCAACAAGCAGACCCATCAGAAAATTCGACATTGATATCTGCTAAAGTTTCATTTGCAACAGCTTTGAATATTTCAAACAAATCTGTTTTCAAAAGGGGAAGAACAACCTGTGTTTCAGGGTCGCCGAAACGGCAGTTATATTCGATAACCTTGGGTCCTTTTTCTGTAAGCATCAAGCCAAAATACAGACAACCCTTAAAGGTTCTGCCCTCATTTTTCATAGCCTCGATTGTAGGAATGAAGATTTCTTTCATACAAACTTCTGCGATATCGCTTGTGTAATAGGGGTTTGGTGCAATAGTACCCATACCGCCTGTATTTAGGCCTTGGTCGTTATCAAGAGCGCGCTTGTGGTCCATGGAAGATACCATAGGAACGAGCGTTTTACCGTCAGTAAATGCGAGAACTGAAACTTCTGGACCTGTTAAAAACTCTTCAATAACAATCTGGCTACCGCTTTCGCCAAACACCTTATCCTGCATCATAGACTTAACCGCATCAAATGCTTCGTCGCGGGTAGTTGCAATAACAACCCCCTTGCCGAGAGCAAGTCCGTCTGCTTTTATAACAGTGGGGATTGGTGCAGTTTCTAAATATTTAAGTGCCTCATCCATTTCGGTAAACACTTCATACTGAGCAGTAGGAATGTTATATTTTTTCATTAAGTTTTTAGAAAAAACCTTACTTCCTTCTATGATTGCCGCATTTTTATTAGGGCCAAAACAAGGAACACCAATTTCTTCCAATCTGTCAACCATACCAAGCACTAACGGGTCATCTGGAGCAACAACAGCAAAATCTATTTGGTTTTCTTTTGCAAAATTTACTGCACCGTCTAAATCCTTTGCACCGATATTTACGCAAACAGCGTCTTTTGCGATACCGCCGTTTCCTGGAAGTGCGTAAATGGTTTCGATAGTTTTATTTTCTTTAAGTTTTTTGATGATGGTGTGTTCTCTGCCACCGCCACCTACAACCATAACTTTCATAAAGCAAATCCTTTCTGTTTTAGATATCAATGATGGAACAGACGCATTTTAGTAAATGCCATAACCATTCCGTATTTATCGCAAGCATCAATTACAACATCATCACGGATAGAACCACCCGGCTCTGCAATATAGCTTACACCGCTTTTTGCAGCACGGTCGATATTGTCGCTGAACGGGAAGAATGCATCAGAGCCTACTGCAACACCTGTGATAGTTGAAAGATAAGCCTTTTTCTCTTCTCTTGTAAGTGGCTCAGGTTTTTGTGTGAAGAAGTTTTCCCACACATCATCGCCTATAACATCTTCATAGTCATCAGAGATATAAACATCAATGCAGTTATCTCTGTCAGGGCGTTTAATTTCGTCTTTGAAAGGAAGATTTAAAACCTTGTCATGCTGACGAAGATGCCAGATATCTGCTTTATTGCCTGCAAGACGAGTACAATGAATTCTTGACTGCTGACCTGCGCCAACACCGATTGCCTGACCGTCAACTGCGTAGCAAACAGAGTTTGACTGAGTATATTTTAAAGTGATTAAAGCAATGATAAGGTCACGCTTTGCACTTTCAGGAAATTCGTTATTTTTAGTAACAATGTCAGAAAGTAATTCTTCATCAATTTTAAAGTTATTTCTGCCCTGCTGGAAAGTGATACCAAACACCTGTTTTTTCTCTATTTCGTCAGGGATGTAATTTTCATCAATCTGTACGATATTGTAAGTTCCTTTTCTTTTTGCCTTTAGAATTTTTAAAGCCTTTTCTGTGTAGCCCGGTGCAATAATACCGTCAGAAACTTCGCGTGCAACTAATTTAGCTGTGATTTCATCACATTCGTCAGAAAGCGCAATCCAGTCGCCGAAAGAACTCATACGGTCTGTACCTCTTGCTCTTGCGTAAGCACAAGCAAGCGGGGAAGAATCTAATCCTTCAATATCATCAACAAAGCAAGCCTTTTTTAATTTTTCAGGAAGCGGAACACCGATTGCTGCGGAAGTAGGACTTACATGTTTAAATGAAGTTGCTGCAGGCACACCTAAAGCCTGTTTGATTTCCTTAACCAACTGCCAGCTGTTAAAAGCATCTAAAAAGTTGATATAACCCGGTTTGCCGTTTAAGATTTTAATAGGCAGCTCTGCGCCGTTTTCCATATAGATTTTAGACGGCTTCTGGTTTGGATTGCATCCGTATTTCAATTCAAATTCTTTCACGCTTTTTCCCCTCCATGTTTATTTATCATTCTGCTTGACGCCTCTCCTGTTTCTAAATCAACAAAGCGTACAAACAACGAAATTTTGTTGTCCTGATTTAAGTTTTCCCAAATCATATTGGTAAATTCATCAATATCGCCCTTAATTGCAACTCTTTCAGGCTCGCCTAAGAATGTTGGAATTGGGTTTCCGTCTTTGTGGTATGTGTGAATAAAATGTCCCACACCGCTAAAGGAATTATAGTCAAAGGTATAACGATTACAGATAGTTCCGTTTTCGTCACCGCTCTTTAAAATGCTCATCTTGTAAGTAAAATCATTGTCTTTGAAATTTAAAATACCGCTTATTCTTGGTGTGAAATTAGGAGCATCAGGCTCAAATTCACGGGTTCTTAAAGCCTCTTCAAAAGTTTTTCCAGCCTTTATAAAATCATAAATTGTATCGGTCTGGTCGCCGTTTGTAACAATTAAGCTGTCCCCGATTTTACGGACAGGGGAATAAATAATAAGTGACGGGTCTTCTACTTTACTTTCATCGAAAGGATAAATTGTTATATCCTCTCCGTTTTGAGTGAAAATACGATTTCTGCTGTTTTCACTTCTGCCCATGATAAAGTAGGCAGTTACAGCCTTTTTGCCGTCTTCAGATTTTCCTATAACAATACCACGGCCCGGGTATGTGTTTTCGCTTAAAATATTTTTAAGGCAAAGTTTTTCATATACATTCATTACTTCTTCTCCTTTGCAATTTTCTTTGACGCAATCTCGGTTGCTTTAGGCAAAATTTTCCATTCCGCCTGTTCCATAACTCTTCTTTGAAGAGTTTCTGGTGTATCGGTTTTTAAGATTTTTACCGCCTTTTGTAAAATGATTTCTCCGCCGTCGGGGATTTCGTTTACATAATGCACAGTAGCACCTGTTACCTTAACGCCGTAAGATAAGGCTGCCTCGTGTACTTTAAGTCCGTAAAAGCCCTCTCCACAAAATGACGGAATGAGTGACGGATGAACATTTAAAATGCGTTTGTCATAGCGTGATGTAAAATCTGCGCTCAAAATTTTCATAAAGCCTGCAAGAATTATAAGCTCAATTTGATTTTCGTCGAGTGCTTTAACAAGCTCACTTTCAAAGCTCTTGCCAAGTTCCTTTGATGGAAGCACAAGCGTTTTAACATTGCATTTTTTTGCACGCTCTAAGGCGTAAGCACCCTCTTTGTTGGAAATTACAAGCTCAATTTTACCGCTTTTTAAAATTCCGCTTTTTTGGGCATCAAGAAGTGCCTGAAGATTAGTTCCGCCTCCTGATACCAAAACAGCAATTTTAGTTTTTAGCACAAAATCACGCCCTCGTCACCGCAAACGATTTCGCCCATTATGTAAGCGTTTTCGCCGTTTGCGTTTAAGATTTCAACAGCCTTGTCTGCCTGTTCTTTTGATACAACAACGCTCATACCAACACCCATGTTGAATGTGTTAAACATATCTCTTTCTGGGATGTTGCCTGTTTTTGCGATTACATCAAAGATAGGTAATACTTTAACTGCCTGTCTTTCAATTTTTGCGCTAAAGCCTTTTGGAATACTTCTTGGAATATTTTCATAAAAGCCACCTCCTGTGATATGAGAAACGGCTTTAACTGTAACTTCATCAAAAAGTTTAAGCATTGGCTTAACATAAATTTTAGTTGGTGTAAGAAGAGTTTCCCCGATTGAACCTGAAAGTTCAGGAACATAAGCCTTGATGTCATTGTTTTCAACATCAAAAACCTTTCTTACCAAAGAAAAACCGTTTGAGTGAACACCTGATGACGGGATAGCGATAATCACATCTCCCTCTTTGATAGTTTTGTTATTCAAAACCTTGTCTTTATCAACAATACCAACAGAAAAACCTGCAAGGTCGTATTCATCAACAGGATAGAAGCCCGGCATTTCAGCAGTTTCGCCACCGATAAGTGCAGCGCCTGACTGAACACAGCCCTCTGCAACACCCGATACAATCTGTGCAACCTTTTCAGGGTAGTTTTTGCCTACTGCAATATAGTCAAGGAAAAATAATGGCTTAGCACCGCAACAGATAATATCGTTTACGCACATAGCAACGCAGTCGATACCAACTGTATCATGCTTGTCCATTAAAAATGCCATTTTAAGCTTTGTACCAACACCGTCAGTACCGCTTACCAAAACAGGTTTTGTGATACCTGTCATATCAAGTTCAAACAAACCGCCGAAACCGCCGATATCAGACATAGCCCCTGAAGTCATAGTTTTTGCGATGTGTGCTTTCATCAATTCAACCGCTTTGTAACCTGCGGTAATATCAACACCCGCGTCTTTATAGCTTTCGCTGAAACTTTTCATCAAAATACCCCTTTCGGTTTATAAATTATTGAAATTGCTTACAAATTTTTTCGTTTTTCTCTAATACAGTTGCTGCAGCTTTTGCTCTTGCATCATTTAACTTTTGAGCAAGTTCTTTATCTTCAACAGACAAAATCTGTATTGCAAGAAGTACTGCATTTGCTGCACCATCAATAGCAACTGTCGCAACAGGGATACCTGCGGGCATCTGAACTGTAGACAAGAGTGCATCAAGTCCGTCTAATGTGGAGGACTTAACAGGAATACCGATAACAGGCAAGGTAGTATTTGCCGCAATAGCACCCGCTAAATGTGCTGCTTTTCCTGCTGCCGCAATAATCACGCCAAATCCATTTTCTCTTGCATTTTCAGAAAACGCTTTAGCTTCAACAGGTGTTCTGTGTGCCGAGTACACATGTACTTCGCAAGGCACACCGT
>JAFWXG010000058.1 GCA_017523005.1 Clostridia bacterium | reverse complement strand
TTACCGCAATGGTCGCAATAGTATGCAGGAATTCTGTGTCCCCACCAGAGCTGACGGGAAATACACCAGTCTCTTACATTTTCCATCCAGCCCAAATATGTCTTTGAAAAACGGTCAGGAACAAATTTAACTGTTCCGTTTTTAACAACCTCTACAGCAGGCTCTGCTAAAGGTTTCATTTTTACAAACCACTGTCTTGATGTAATAGGCTCTACTGTTGTACCGCAACGATAACAGGTGCCTACATTATGTGAATGATTTTCTATTTTTACAAGATAGCCTTGTGCTTCTAAATCTGCAACAATTTTTTCTCTTGCTTCATAGCGGTCTAAACCGCAGTATTTTCCGCCCTGTTCATTTACTCTTGCTTCATCATCTAAAACTTTAATGATTGGCAAATCATGACGCTGACCTACTTCAAAGTCATTAGGGTCATGTGCAGGAGTAATTTTAACTGCACCTGTTCCAAAATCCTTTTCTACATATTCATCAGCGATAAGCGGGATTTCTCTGCCTGTAAGAGGTAAAACAAGCATTTTACCAACTAATCCAGTATATCTTTCGTCGTCAGGATGTACTGCAACTGCTGTATCGCCTAAAAGTGTTTCAGGACGGGTTGTTGCAATTATAACCTCTCCGCTTCCGTCAACAAACGGATAACGGATATGCCAGAAATTACCTTCCTGTTCTTCATACTCTACCTCTGCGTCAGAAAGTGCAGTTGTACAATGAGGACACCAGTTAATAATTCTGTCCCCACGATAAATTAAACCTTTGTCATAAAGGTTAACAAATACTTCTTTTACAGCCTTTGAACAGCCTTCGTCCATTGTAAAGCGTTCTCTTGACCAGTCACAAGATGAACCTAATTTTTTAAGCTGTTTAATTATTGTTCCGCCGTATTTTTTCTTCCAGTCCCATACAAGCTCTAAAAACTTTTCTCTACCCAAATCATGACGGGTTAAGCCTTGCTCTTTTCTTAAAACCTCTTCAACCTTAATCTGTGTAGCAATACCTGCGTGGTCTGTTCCAGGAACCCATAATGCTTCATATCCTGCAAGGCGTTTATAACGAATTAAAATGTCCTGTAATGTTTCATCTAAAGCATGTCCCATGTGAAGCTGACCTGTTACATTAGGGGGTGGAATTACAATAGTATAAGGCTCTTTGTCAGAGGATGTGTCTGCTTTAAAGTAGCCGTTTTCCTCCCATGTTTTATATAGTCTTTCTTCTATTTCGGAAGGCTTATAAGTGTTATCTAAATTTTCATATTTACCCATTGTTTATTGTTACATCCTTTCGTTTCACTAATAAATGCAAAATTATATCTCTGCCAGCATATCAAGAGCAACTGCTTTCTCTGCAGACGGAACTAAAATTTCATAAAAATTTTGTCCTGAATCTTCAAATTTTCTGCATTTTGTTAAAATATTAAGTTTACGGATTGCCTGCATTACTTCGTTTGCCTGAGCAAAATCTGCAGTAACCCAAATTGCATTCCACATAACCAATTACCTCTTACTTTCTTTATGCAAATACAAAATTCTCACTTAAATATATCATAAAACATTTTAATTTGCAATATTAAAATTTGTTCATGACAAGACCTGTAGTAAGCTTTGGATAGAAGTAAGTAGATTTTTGCGGCATCTTCTCTCCCGCTAATGATACATCGCGAATCTGGTCTACTCTTGTTGCATTCATCAAAAATGCTAAGTTTGCATTTCCTTTTGCTACTTCTTCTCTTGCTTCCTTTTCATCTCTTGTGTATCTTAAATTCTTCTGTGCTGCCATGTTTTCTTTGTCAATACCAAGCGGTTCTAATAAAAGAGTATGCAATACATTTACATCTAATGTACGATAAGCCTCAGAACCTTCAGGAATTGCTTTTAAAATATAGTCATAGCTTTTTAATGTCAAGACATAATCTTTATCAGGTGTAACCATTACAAAGCTTGGCATTTTCGCATCTTCTATATTCCCTTCGCCTTTTTTACATTCCGTAACATCAAAAGCTTCAGCATTTTTAATGATTTCATTTACATCAACATCTAAATCAAATACTATTCTGTGAGTCGGGAAAATTACAAGACCGTCATTTTCAAGGTCGATTAAGAACATCATGATATCCTTTGCTTCTTCACATTCGGGATGTGCATTTTTAAAGCGAAGACCTGTTTCGTATCTGTGATGTCCGTCTGCAATAAAGAGTTGTTTGTCTTTAAATGCCTTTTCAATTTCTGCAATATATTCTTTGTCTTCAATTTTCCAAAGACGCTGAACAATTCCATAATCGTCTGTAAAGTCTGCTAATTTAATTTTAGGTGCTTTTTCCATAAGTGACGGAATAATATGTTCTTTATCCATGTAAAGAGAATAAATCTGGCTGAAGTTTGCAAATGTTGTGCTCATTAAATTAAATCTGTCTTCTTTTGCTTTTGACAATGTCTGTTCGTGAGGAAGCACAACATTGTCAGAAAATTCCTGAAGCATTACTCTTGAAATCAAGCCTTTAATAGATTTTTTAGTGCCGTCTGCAAGAGAAAATACTTCTTCATACACATAAAAGCATGGACTTTCTTCAATCTTAAGAACGCCTTCCTCTAACCATTTGTTCAAATCTTTTGCGGCTCTCTGATATCTGTTGTCAAGGTCTGTATCGGTTTCGTTGATTACGCCGTATTCCAGACGAATAACATTATAAGGGTCCTTTTCATAAAATTCAGCTTGTTCAGCGGGAGATATAATATCATACGGAGGAGTAACCTTACTGTTTAAATCCTCACACGAAAATCTCATTCCTTTGAACGCCTTTACTGTTGCCATTTTTTATCATCCTTTCATGAAAAAACTAAAATATGTTACCATACATAAATATAAAATGTTTGCAATCATAGACAGAGAATAAATAAGTAATATTGTTGCAGAAACAGGAAAATTCTTCTGTTTTCCGTGCTCTTTGTAATAAATCAATGTTCTTATTGTTTCATTCTCCCAAATCATTTCGTCACGCTGATATATTTTGATGATTATATATATGAAGGCTGTAGCATTTACTATATTTACAATAATCCTTGCAATATCTGCTACAAGATTATTTCCAACAGGTGCAAAATATGTTATTATAACATGCAACACCATTGTTATGAAAAATAAAGCTATCCACTTATTTATTTTCTTCATTTGATTTCTCCAATACACATACTGTCATCTTTACAAAATACTCTTTTAAAAATCCATTACAGAGGGGTTTTAAAAAGCTTCTTAACGGAGCTTCGTGATAATATTCTATCTTAAAATTAGTGTCCTGTATGAGCTTTTTGAAACGCTTAATTGACATCTTATTCAAATATGAGAAGTATTCTTCGCCATTATCATTAAGTCCTATACGGAAAGAAATACGACTTTGTCCGTCTTCTTTATCCTTAACCAAATCCTTGTAAGCTTTAATTAAAGTTTTATCAGAAAACAAAACCTGTACCCATGGTATCCCTATTGCATCGCTTAAATGTGCGCCATACGGGTGGTTGTAAGGCGGAAAATTAACATAAAGTTTACCGTTTGGTTTTAATATTCTAAACATTTCATTAAGCACTTCTTTTGGCTTTGAAACATGCTCCATCGCATCATTCATTATTATCGTATCAAATGAATTGTCTTCAAAATTTGTTTTAGCGGCGTCCTGAACAGAGAATGTAAATCCTTTTAAACCTAATTCATTACAAAGTTCTTCAGATTCCTGTTCGTAATGCTCAACAACATCTATTCCTGTTACAGATTTTGCCCCTAAGCTCAAATAATAAAGAGATTTCCCACCTGCACCGCATCCTACATCAAGCACCTCTTTATCTTTAAACATTTCGTCTGTTGTAGTGTGCTGTAAATAAAATTTAATTGTATCCTCGCCCTTTAAATACTGCCACATAGCATAAGTCATTTCTCCGCTTGCCTGAGTATTAAAAGGATGAACAGGCAATGGAAAGCATTTATTTAACATTTTCAAAAGGCTTACCTTTAAACTCATTTTTTACCTCTTTTCAAAAGTTTGATTTCCAGATTTTTTATATAAAAATCTAACTAATTAAGTATATCATATAAGGTATTTTTTGTCAATCAAATAATTAAATTACAAAACATTTACAAAAGTCTAATAAATAATTAAAATTATTGCTTTTTTTTATAATATGGTATATAATAAATTTGGTTCTGTTCACATAATTTGTATATTTAAATGCAAATGCGATAAGGATGGTTTAACTATGAAAATTAAAAGAAAAACTAAAAAGAAAAAAATTCAGCTTGACGGATTCTGGAAAAATCTAATAAAGTACACTATTATATTTGGTGTTATTGCTGTTTTGATTACTGGTTTTAGTCTTATCCACTACTCCATTACTTCAATGCCAATAAACTATGATACTCTTTCCCTTGATTTTTCATCTGTCATTTACGCTGTTGATCAGGACGGAAATCCTGTACATTATACTCAGGTTCACGACGAAGAAAATCGTTTATGGGTAAGTTCTGAAGATATTCCGCTAAATTTAAAAAATGCATTTGTCGCAATCGAAGACGAGCGCTTTTATAAGCACGGCGGTGTTGATATTCCAAGAACTATAAAAGCAACTTTAAACTTTGTGTTCCGCAAAGATGACTCCTTTGGCGGAAGTACTATAAATCAACAGCTTGTAAAAAACCTTACAGGAAACAGACAAAAATCAGTTGAGAGAAAAGCAACCGAAATCATCCGTGCTATTCACTTAGATTCAAAACTCGAAAAAGACCAGATATTAGAACTTTATTTAAACACTATATATCTAAGTCAGGGTTGCTACGGTGTTAAAACTGCTTCGGAAAAATATTTTGATAAAGATGTAAAAGATTTAACACTTGCTGAATGTGCATCTATTGCAAGTATTACACAGCTCCCCACTATGTATGACCCAATTTTAAATCCCGACAACAACAAGGAAAAGCAAGAACGAGTATTGGGTAAAATGTTGGAGCTCAAAATGATTTCTGAAGAAGAATATGAACAAGCCAAAAAT
>JAFWXG010000057.1 GCA_017523005.1 Clostridia bacterium | reverse complement strand
GGTGGCGTTATCTGCCTTAGTTGTGTTTGACATAGTTATGTGCCTCCGCTTCTATATCTTGACTTATCTTTGCCTTGTCGGTGTCGAGTACGACTTGCGCGATAAGATAATTCACATCAAAAGTAATCATTGCCCCGGAAAGTGCAATGTCAAAATCCATGTTGTAGTTATTGCTTCGCTGACCGTGTATGCTTCCATCGTCAATAAGCGGGTCGAAAAAGTTATATCTTTCGGAAAGAATCTGCCTTAAATCCCCGGCAATAAAAAGCCGTAAGACTTCGTAAACCTCATTTTTTACCTGCTCATTGTCAGCCCAGATTTCAACGGAAATTCGGTCTGTTCTTCGTATCTCAATCTTATTACCGTAAACTTCGCCCTGCTTCTTTGTGACCTTCTTTAATTCTTTGACAACATCTTTTGATGTGACTGCACATAAGCCCGGAATCTTCTTACCTGCTTTTACGATATGTCCGTTTGAATCTTTGAAATCGCTGTCGTACGTGTTGCTTGCCCAATCGTCAATATCTTCATCAGTAAAAGCAACAGGCGTTACCCATGCTTTCAATTCTTCCAGAGCGGGTGTTTTGTCGTCTGTTGCCGTTGTAACTGTTATTGAAGGGAAACTGTCTGCTACAGTCTTTGTGTTATGCAAATAAAGGCTTGCAAAAGGGTGTCTGTTTGTTGCTTCGATGTGGAAATTCTGATAAAGATTATCTGCGTCTATGGCTTCCAGATAGTCATGTATAAGGGAAACTATAACTTGTTCAAGAATGATACCGCGATTAAGATAGTATCGTGCCATATCCGCTATTCCTTTTTTTCGTGCAACAAAAAAGGCAGCACAGATAAAAACACGGAATTCCGCGCTTCTACCCCTGCTGCCTTTCATAAGGAATACAGATGTAACATACCAATTATGGCACTGTAATTTATTCTATATTAAAGCAAAAAGCCCCTGTTGTCAATTTAATCAACTGCCTTGAAATCGCTCCCAATCAGCCTTTATTGCAGCCTGTACGGATTCTGTAAAATCCTTTTCAAAGGTCTTTTTTAATCCGCCGACTACATCTATAGCGTCTGTGTGCCTGTGCTGAATCCACTTATCTGCCGCCGACTTTGCGCTTATGACACGGAAAGTAAAATATGTACCGTGATTGCCGTTTTTGTATGCGCTATCTTCCATGCGCACCATTCCAGCGTCATAGCCTGTCAAATTGCCGTTTTTGTCGGTGTGCTGCGCTTCATCTTCCGAAACTCTGCCGCCCCAATTATATTCATGTCGCAAGATGTCCTCGCCCCTTGCGTTTGGCTCTGTGTGCATTGTTGGCAAGCGTGAAGATAAAGCCCGGCTTCTTAATGCTTTTTGTATTCCAGCCGGAACGACATTTCTAAAATGCCCTGTACCTGTTCCCCAAGAGAACGGAACAATCAAATAAGGCGAACCGTCTTTTTTATTCAGTCGGCTTTTCTTTCCGTTTAACCACGGACTATCAGCAGCTTTCATGTCGATTGTTTCATCTTTGCCGTGCTGATAATCAGCCATTAAAGGATGGTCGCTGAAAATCGTATATTCAAAAGCCCCGCTTCTTTCCGGGCTATGCTTTACAGAAGCCGCAAGTTTAGGATTTGGCTTCGGAATGTTCTTTATTCCCGGAATATCGCCGCCCATAGCCCAGCCTTTCCAAGTGTTTTCAATCGTCATTGCACAATCCCATAACTCTTGTTTAGTCAAAGGAAATGTACTGTTAAAACCCTCGTTTCCATAACGAGCCATAGCAAAAAGAGCGTCTAAACCTGCCTGTCCGTTTATCTGTATTTTAATACCTTCGGTCATTGCCTGTTCACTCCCCTTGTTTCGCTGTAACTGCTCATAAGCTGTACGATTGCTTTCTTCGGAAATCGCTGATTTTCAGAGCTTCTTAATTGCGGAATATTCTTTACAACTGTATAAGTCGGGTAAACCTTATAGATGATTGAATATCCTTCGCCACTATCCGGCTTATTGTCAGAAATCCACTTAATAAAATTCGTGCCGATAAGAACATAATCAACGCCGTTTTCATATTCGCTATCTTTGCCGATTATCTTCACAATGCTTTCAATGAAAAAAGCCGGGATTGTGTCGTAGTCTTTTTTTGTTCGCACAATCATAGATTTCTGTGTAATTGTTCCGGCTAAAACCGTCAAAACATCATTTTCCGAAACATCGCATGAATAAGGAAATGTCACAACTGCGTCACCGTGAGCAGCTTCCATTTGTGCAATATCAACCTTATTAAGATTCTGATTCAGTACGGCAAATGTGAACGGCTCAATATACTTGATGTTTTTTGCCGTCAAATTTCCTGTCGGGTAAACTTCCGTTTCTTCCCCGGTTTCTTCATCTTCAACAATCTTTGGCGGAATATATGCAAGGTTTAATCGGTATTGCTCAACCTCAAATTCCTCACCTTCTTCATCAATAACACTTTCAATGCTCAAAACATCTGCAGGCGCGGTGTAATAAATACCTTCAATGTTCAGCCGTTTAGATTCAATCCCCGGAACTTTATAATAGTTTCCGCCGCAATCTTCAAGAATTGTATTTTCAATAGTCTTTGCAAGTTCACGATTCAAAACAACATTGTAGTATGAACCCCTTACAAACCTATCTGTATTCAAATCAATAAACTGTCCGTATTTTCGGGCGTTGCTGTAAACCTTTCCGCTCTGGTCGTAAACCTTTACAAGAGAATCGTTTGTATAATCTTCTGAAACGGTAAGAATTCCGTTAAGGTCTACGGTTGCCGTTGTCTGTAAAACCTGCTCTTTCTGATTGCCGTAAATATAACCGCGTCCGCCGCACTTCTCACAATGTGGGTCGGGCTGTTGCGTATTCTTTTCGACACAAGGACACATTGCTGCCGTCCGCCACCGTACCCACTGACCATGACGCTTAATGAGAGCTTCATAATTTGCACGCCCTAAACTTAAAACTACAGGGCTATTTTCTCCAAGTCCTTGACCCATGCTAAAACCTCAAAATAAATGCCCCGGAATTACGCAAAGTAAAACCGGGTAAAAAGAAAACTTACACAGTAACAAGCGCAACAACGCCGTTAGAATCAATCTGCAAAGTTTTTCCGTTGTCTGTTGTCTTGTCTGCTGCAAGAACGGCGGCAAGGGCTGTTGTAAGAGATTCTACAGTTTCTTCAAGCTCTGTAACTCTTGCGTTGAGCTGCTCGTTTCCGCCTGCTTCAATCTCTTTTGCAATCTCCCTACCATAAGGACAACCTTTCTTTAATTTATCAAGTGCCATAAAAACACCCCCTAAATTGATTTATGTATTCAGAAATATTTCTGTATACGCTTATTTATGCAGCCTTTGCGTTAAGTTTCTTCTCCAACGCTTCAATATCCGCAATCTCTTCAACAAAACAAGTCCTTACAACTCCGTTAAAGTCTACATTAGGATAACCGCGCTTTGAAAATCCTGTAATTTTTCCCGGCTTTCCGTTATAAGAAACCTTGCTACCGACTTTCAATCTTGCCATTGCCAATTTACGGTTATTTAGCATTTTGCAAGTTCTGTCTGTCTTTTCGTTGTACTCTTCCTGCCACTCTTTAGCATAGTCCGGCTCGTTCTTTGCCCTTCTCATGTAGTCCAGAGTTTCATAGTCGAGTTTTATATCTAAATCCCTTGTTTCTCTATCCCACTGATACCCCTTGTATTTCTCTTCCATACGCTTTGCAAGAGCCGGATTGTATTCAGAGAATTTCATAATCAATGGCTTAATCTGATATTCTTCCGCGTCTTTATCCCACTGACCATAATAATCATTGTCAGAAGCAGGCGCGTCCAATTCGTCAATGTCAAAAAGATTCTGCGCACCCTTCATTTTCCCTTCGTTTCTATCTTCCGGGCTTTCCCAATATGTAACCATTCGCCCGGCTGCGTTCATTTTTCTTACAGGTATCAACTGCCCCCAATTTCTGCCTGCAGGCTTTGCTTTTTGTATTCCTTCGCAAGATAGTAACGATTTTTCAACGGTAGTTTCCTGTGGAATGTATGACTTATTAAGTACACATTTCACCTGCTCCGAAAGTGCATAGTTTGAGAAATCTGATTTCTGTAATGTCTGAACACCACCGTTAAGAATGTTCTGCACCTGCTCAAAAATCATAACCTTTAATATCCTTATATAAAGATTCGTCACCATAGCAAGTATGGTATTCACGAGAATTAAACAGCTTCTTAAAACTGAAATCGCCAATTCTGATAACCTTGATATTCCAATATCCGAGCAATGGCGGCATATAAGTCACAATGTCGCTCCAATGCGCGAACTGCCAAACAGTACCAAAAAACAATCTGCAAATCAGCTTTGTAAAGAAGAAAACCAACGGCTTAGGCGCACCCCAAGTGATTAAATCCGGCTTTCTTCCAGACTGAAAGAAGATTTCTATTCCTACCAATACAGAGCCAGCTCCGCCGTATGAATGACCGCAACAAACCACCTTATAATCCGGGAAGGTGTTCATTGCCATTAAAACCTCATTCATCATCAAGCCCTTGCAAGAATTGAAAGTAGTCTGCCAGCCTAAACAGGCAAAATACACATACCACTGTCTAACCTGCGGAATGAAGAAGAAAAGGAAGTTTACAATCCAATCAATGATAGAAGTTGAGAACTGCGAAAAGACATAGATTGCCTTATCCTCATGCTCAACTTTTACGCGCCAATCGTAATCAAAAGTATTTGTCTTGTAGTCTATATCCTTCTGGTAATTGTAGAGTTCCCACGGCTTCATGCTGATACCCCCAATTTATTAAATGCTGCTGATAGGAAAGTGTCTGAACTTGTATTTATTGTTTTTGATGTATTCCTGCACTTCTTTCTGGTACACAGCAATACGCGCACCGAAATAGGCACTTGTTGCCGACTGTGTAGAGCTGAACGATTCAGAAATACCGTCCATGCTCAAAGAGCTTGAAGAGAATCCCGACATCAAGCCGTCACCTATGATATTAAGAAGTGAAATAGCACAAGCCTTGCCGATAATCTGTCTTAAATCGTCTGGAATATCGTCACTTGTTTCAAATCCGGCTTCGTAATCAACGGCATAGAAATAGTAATTTCTTAAAGTCTGCTCTCCGTATGGATAAAGCACCTTTGAAACATTATTGAAAGTGTCGCTTCTGCGCCACGGTCTTTGCATAAAGTTAATAACGCCCTTGTCTTTTTCAAGATATGAAGTAGGCAACAAATCCATAGGATTTTCAGCGGCGTTGAGTAATTCGCATTTTGTAACCTTAATAATAGGTCTTTGTCGTGTTGTAATTCGTCCACGGCTTACAATTTCTTCCTGTCTGAACTTATAAGGCGGCTCTTCCAAATCATAATCGCCTTTTCTTGTTCTTGTTGTCCTTACAAGTCCTCTCTTATCCGGGTTACATCGGATAACTTTTCTTCTGATACAGATATTCAATTCACGCTCCAATTCTGTTATTGCAGCGTCAATAAAATACTGTGTCTGCTCGTCCTTAAACTGCTGTCCGTTTGTAGCCTTAAAATCAGTTCCCCAAAGATAGGTGTATCTAATATCATCGGGAGTTACAGGAACGCCCCAAGAACCTTCCGGCGCATTGTAATTGTTGAATGTGTAACCGATACAATCTACATTTTCGCCGAATTTCACCCATTTTGAGTATTCGTACATATCGCCTGTAGGAACTTCTACAGATGAATCTACAAAACGATATTCGTATAAACCATCTTCAAGATTAGAAGAATCAATGAAATCACCTGCTGAAATAGGCAGAACAACAGGCGATTCAGTATTTAAAATCCAACCGTCAGAAGTCCAAGTATACCAAGCGTTTTCCTTATAGAATGACCTTTCAAGTCTGAAAGATTCAGCGTTGCTGTTTGCCAGCGTGAGGATAATTCTTGTACTTGTCGCTTCTGCGGTTATCATTTATTTATTGCCTTTTGCGGCTTTCTTGCTTTCGCTCTTTCCAGCGTCAGCGTTTGCTTCTGCTGTGTTTGCGTCTGCCTTGCCGCCGTCCGATTTCTCGGTGTCTGTTGTTGTTTCTGATGAAGAATCAGAACCGTCTTTGCTTTCGCTCTTTCTAGCGTCAGCGTTTGCTTCTGCTGCACCGTCGAGGTTGAAGCCCGGAATTGTCAAGAAATACTTTGCTTCAAGAGCTGTTACTTCTGCTTTTCCGTCAGCGTCAAAAACTACGGGATTTGCGCCAATACCAATGATTGTTTTCCCCGCGCGTTTTTCTGATACAACAGTAACCTTGTCTGTATCTGCCATAGCTGACAAATCAGACAAGATTTTTTTTGTATCAACGGCGGTAGAAGCAGCATTAGCCAGCGTTTTAACTGTTCTACCTTTAGCCATTAGTACAAGCCTCCTCTGTAACCAACATTCTTGATTTCAGCACAGAATTCCGGCGCACCAACTTTAAGCGCACCGAAGAGTGCAACTGCAAAGCGTTTTGCGAGAGAATCGTTTGTAGGAAGCGGGAATGTTGAAAGACCCATGAGCTGTGTAAAGGCGATGTTTGCCTTAGCGTCACGAGTGATTTCAGAAAGAAGGATAATAGAAGCTGTACCCGGAAGTTCTGAGTTAACATCTTCGTATGTTGTGTTTCCTTCAACTGCTGCACCGATTGAACACATTTCCATAAGTTCAGAACCGTCAGCTTTAGAGCGAGTGATGATAAATCCTGTAGCTCTTGCGCCGTTTGAATCCGGGGTAATAGTGATTGTAACACTCTTACCTGCTGCAACTGTAACGGCTGCGGCTGCGGCTTTTGCGGCTGAAATACCGTAAGAGTTTACGGCATGAACTGCATAGATGTAATCACCTGCGTCACTTGTGCGGAACTGTGATTCTGCACGAGTAGCAGAAGCGTTTACAGTAAGTGTTACTGTAGAAGGAGCGTTAGGGCGTTTTGTTGAATCACCCTTAGCAACGACTTTACCCTTTACATGGAACATCTTATCTGTACCAGCGTCTTTGCCCTGTATGCGGATAGAAGAGCCGCAAGAAGCGACAATATCCGGCAGGCGTTTAAGACCTGTGTGTTCGTCCTCTGGTGTGTAGCGGAGCTTGTCATTGAAGAGAGAGCGGAACTGTCTTGCGATAACAGGAGGGAACAATGCTTTTTTCAAGTCACCACCCTTTTCATAAACAGTATCAGCTACTTCATCAAACAAATCTTCGCCTGTGAGAATAGCTTCATCGCCAGAAGCAACTTCTTCGCCGATTTCGTAACCGCGAAGGTCTGCAACTGTAGAGCGGAGGCGGGCTTCTTTTGTTGTATCGAAAGCCGAATCCTCGATAATTTTCTGGAAACCGTC
>JAFWXG010000056.1 GCA_017523005.1 Clostridia bacterium | reverse complement strand
GGATAGTCACTCCGTCAGCTCTTCTTTCAAGTCTTTTGAAAGTCGCCTCGTCGCCTGATATCATTACGGCCACATCTTTTCCCGAGTCTGCTGTTTCAGCCTTTTCAAAAATCACAATATCCCCCGGCAGGTAATTAGGATACATACTGTCCCCTTTAATTTTTAAGGCAAAAAACTCTTTATTCCCTCTTGCCCAGTTTGACGGAACATCTTCATAGCCTAAAATGTCTTCTATGGCTTCCATTGGTACGCCTGCAGGAATATATCCGTAAACGGGAACAGAAATATGGCTTTCTTCTATAGGATTTTCAGAAATTCCTTCTTTAATAAATGTTGCAGGACTTACTCCAAAATATTCAGCCAGTTTTTTTAAAGTTTCTCTTTTTAAGTTCTGGGTTTTTCCGCTTTCCCATTTCTGGACTGCCGCTCTCTGTACGCCAACAATTTTCCCCAATTCCTCCTGTGATATTCCTTTTGCTACTCTTAAATTTTTAATATATGTTCCGATTGCCATAAAATCACACACTCCTTTGTTTTTATTGTATCGTAAAAAGAGCTATTTGTCAAGCAAATTACAAAATTTAGAAAAAAAAGATACAAAAGGTGTTGACAAACTTTGAACTTTATGGTATTATAAATGTATCTTAAAGAGATACAAGAAAATTTAAGAACGAGGTGTGTCGTTCTTGTTTTTCTTCAATTTAGCCGAAAAAGAGATGCAGTCAACCCATCATTATCTTTTTCGGATTATTTTTACATTGTTTGTATCTAATTAAGATACACAGAAAGGATGCGCATAATATGAAAATTTTTAAAACCAACACACCTTTAAATGATAATAAGAGAGATGGATTGTTAAGACTTCTTGACGACCTTAAGCTTTGCGCCAAGAACGCAGAAAAGGCTGCAGAAAATGCCAGAGAACAGGCTATGTTTGCGTTAAGAGCAGGAAATTCTCTATCCCGTCTTTTCCCTGATACAGACGAATTTGATAAAGGCAAAATTCTTATGGTCGGGGATACTAACAGGTTTACTTCAAAATCCTTTTGCGAAATATATTCTGTTTATGAAAACATCTTTTTGCAAGCAGGATATGACGGCTGTCATGCGTTTGTTGTTATAAACAGGGATGTTTTTCATTCGCTTAAAATTCCAAATCCTCTTGACCGAAGATGCGAATACGGCTTTACCTTTGTCCCCGACAAGGATAATTACAGCGCCGATTTTGATGTTATTGCAGACAAGATAAAAGAAAATGACAACGGGGATTTAACTCTTTATTTCCCCATCGAAAGCTGTCCGCTTTTCAAAAGTCAGATTACAAATATAGCAGACTTAAAAAAATATTTTGAAGAAATAAGATTTTGCGGGGAATACCCTGTAAATGAAAAAGGTGCGGTATGGGTTTCTCCCGAAACCGCATTCCCGCCCTCGTTTTTAGATGAATACATTTTGTCTCCTGCCGTTTCACTTGCCAAAGAATACACCGACAGAGTATGTGTTAAAATTCCAAAACCAGACAAAGATAATGCCCTGCTTTTTCATGAAAAAGACGGAAAGTTTTGCTGGCATTCCAAAGATGATTTGTTTAGAGAAATTTTGGAGTATGTAAAGCTTAAAATTTGAGATTTTCTGAGTCTAAATTTAAAGTAAACGGCCCGTCGTTTACAAGCTCAATTTCCATATCAGCCCCGAATACACCTTTTCCAATGCTTTCAAAATGCTTTTTAAACCCTTCATACATATACATAAACATCTCATTTGCCATTTCAGGATTTGCCGCCTCTAAAAAATTGGGGCGGTTTCCTTTTTTGCAATCGGCATAAAGCGTAAACTGCGGAATTAAAAGAATTCCGCCACCTACTGCTTCAATATTTAGATTTGTTTTGCCGTTTTCGTCCTCAAAAATTCTTAAATTTTTGATTTTCTCAATCATTTTATCAGCAATCTCTTTAGTGTCAGAATTATGAATTCCAAGCAAAAGTGCATATCCTTTTTCTATTTCCCCTGTTACCTTATCGTCTACAGTGCATTTTGCCCTTTTTACTCTCTGTAAAATAACTCTCATTTTTTTCTCCCTCTATTTGATTTTCTTTATTTTGTTGCCCTTTACAAGATACACTTCTTTTGATATCGAAAACATCGGTTTGTCAAATTTGTGGTCTGTGTAAAATTTGTCAATTATTGTCTCTTTTCCATAAATTTTCTGGAAAATTTCTTTCTTGTTGCCTGAAAAATTAAGGTAAGTTACTGTGTTGTTCTCTCTGTTAAATGTTGAGCAAATACATGATTTTATACCCATTCTTCTGCAGAGCTCGTCCATGATTATATTAAACGATGCAGTCAACAAAAGGTCATCAGGCTGTGGGGTGTACCAAGGCTTAATTTTCTTTATATTTTTGTCCCAGAAATCGTTTACCACCTTATCAATATCGTCAAATTCATTTGCATACTCAGTTGCATATTTTGATGCCACTTCATCAAGTCTTGAAAGGGTTGTAAAGCCCCATTTGTACCTTAAAAATTCATAAATCACAACAAAAATGTATTTTATAACAACAGGCTTATACTTTATACTGAAAAAATAAAAATCCAATACGCTTTCGCCATTAT
>JAFWXG010000055.1 GCA_017523005.1 Clostridia bacterium | reverse complement strand
ATTTATCACATTCAGATTGGGTTCTGAGGTAGTTGAATTTGACTTAAATGAAGAAACTGGTTTTGCTTTGAAATTAGATGTAGAAAAAGGCGAATTGACCGAAATGGATATTGCTGATTTACCACTTCCTGAAACATTAGAAGATGGTACAGTATTACAGCCAAAAGTAATTCTTCGCGGTGTATCTGGTTCCGGAGACTCATATGTGAATGCTAACCTCATCTATGTTGATGACGGCACATTTTAATTAAAAATTTAAAGGGTTCCTTTCATAAGGAACCCTTTTCTATTTTAATTTATTCAATATATGGCATCATTGTATAATCTTGATTTAATGTTGATTTTTCAATTATCGAATAAATATTTCCTGCTTTTACATCTAAATTAAACTCAGGAATGTCTTTTGCGTCACTTCCTTTTGTGATAATCGGTATTGATGATTTTTTGCGAGCATTGTTTAGTATTTCTCTGCCTTTTTTACTTGCTGCTAACACTTTAGTGTATTGTGGAACTTCTGCTAAATCATCTTTTTTAATGTTAAGTAAGCTCTGGATTATCATTCTGCAAATTGATGTATATGTGTAGCGTTTTGTTTTAATCGATGAAATTAGCTCATCAAATGAATTTGCGCTTAATATAGCTTTCTTTATTCTGTTTTCAATTCCTTCTCGCATTTCGCCAATTTTAAACAGCTCATCGCTTAATAATCTGTATTTAATTAGATAGAAAAAATCTTCTGCTGTTACAGGAGTACAATCAGGTATTGGTGTTGGCATAAATTTTGCAAAATCTTTGTTATTTTTTATTGCATCTCTTAAGTAAGTCGCAGATGCAAAATTCTCTACAGGGGATAAGCTGTTATGTTCTGCACCTTTTCTTAGAATTACATTTGGCAATATATCAGAATTTAGCTTTTTTAATGCCTTTAAATACTCAATACCTAAAATGTTGTTTGGCTTATTCAAAATGTCTTTATTTGAAACGATTTTATTTCGTGCCTCATGATAACTTAAACCCTGGTGCTCTTTCATTACAGAAATAATATCCGCCTCGGAAAGTTCATTTAAAGTATTATTTAAATCGTCTAAGTCATTTTCAGCGCCAAAAGTTATTGTATCAATCAGACCTAAACTGTTTAAGATATAGACACCGCCAAAGGCGAACCGCTCGGCTGAGGAGATTGCAAAATCACAGGGAAGCTCTAAAACTAAATCTACACCATTTAGAACTGCAAATTTTGCTCTTGTCCACTTATTCCATATTGCAGGTTCGCCCCTTTGAACGAAATTTCCACTCATTACAACAACTGTAGCATCTGCACCTGAATTTTCTATCTGGTATTTGTGCCCGTTATGGAAAGGGTTATATTCTGCAATAATTCCTGTAATTTTCATAAATTCACCTCTTTTCTTATATTCTATCACAAAAAAATGGAAAAATCTATTGAAATTTTAAAAAAATAGGTATATAATAGAAAAGTTAAGAGATATTTTTAAGGAGGAATAAAAGTGAGTGCATTTTTAGACAGAATTAAAGAACGCGCAAAGATGGACAAAAAGACAATCGTGTTGCCAGAATCAATGGATAGAAGAACATTAGAGGCAGCAGACAAAATTTTAAAAGAGGATATTGCAAATATCGTAATTATCGGTACTCCTGAAGAAATTAACGCTAATTGCGATGGATTAGACATTTCAAAAGCAACAATTATAAATCCTTTCACTTACGAAAAAACAGAAGAATATATCAATTTGTTTGTTGAACTCAGAAAATCAAAGGGTTTAACTTATGAAGAAGCTAAAAAAACAGCTTTAGGCGATTATATGTATTATGCTTGCCTCATGGTAAAAGCAGGAGATGCTGATGGCGTTGTATCAGGTGCTTGCCATTCAACAGCAAATACACTTCGCCCAAGCCTTCAGATAATAAAAACAAAACCAGGCGTAAAATTAGTATCAGCATTTTTCGTTATGGTTGTACCAAACTGCGAATACGGCGAAAACGGAACATTTATTTTTGCTGACAGCGGTTTAGAGCAGAATCCTGATCCTGAAAAATTAGCAGCAATCGCAGCTTGCTCAGCTGAATCTTTTGAGCTTTTAGTTGAAAAAGAAGCAAAGGTTGCTATGATTTCTCACTCAACAAAGGGCAGTGCGAAACATGCTGATGTTGACAAGGTTGTTCAGGCGACAGAAATTTGCAAAGCAAATTATCCAAATGTTAAAGTAGACGGCGAACTTCAGGTTGATGCTGCTATCGATAAAGAAATCGGTCAGTCTAAGGCACCCGGAAGTGAAGTTGCAGGACAGGCTAATGTTTTGGTATTCCCTGACTTAGATGCAGGTAACAGCGGATATAAATTAGTTCAGCGCCTTGCAAAAGCAGAAGCTTATGGCCCTGTTACACAGGGTATCGCGATGCCTATAAATGACCTTTCAAGAGGTTGCAGTGCAGACGATATCGTAGGTGTAGTTGCAATTACTTGTGTTCAGGCACAAAATCAATAAATTAAAGGAGATTTAAATATGAAAGTTTTAGTTATTAACGCAGGAAGCTCATCACTTAAATATCAGCTTATTGATATGGACACAAACGAAGTTATGGCAAAAGGTTTATGCGAAAGAATTGGTATTGATGATTCTATTTTAAATCACACAGTTAACGGCGAAAAATTACAGTTCCATACTGAAATGAAAAACCATGCAGACGCTATTGAAGCAGTTATTGCAGCTTTAATCAGCAAAGAACATGGTGTAATTGCTGACATGAGTGAAATTTCAGCTGTTGGCCACCGCGTTGTACACGGCGGAGAAGCATTCAGCGGTTCTGTTATTATCAATGACGCAGTAAAACAGGCTTTGGAAGATTGCGTTGAGTTAGCACCGTTACATAACCCTGCTAACTTAACAGGTATTGCTGCTTGCGAAAAAGCAATGCCAAATGTTCCTCAGGTTGCAGTGTTTGATACAGCATTCCACCAGACTATGCCTGCTGAAGCATATCTTTATGCTTTGCCTTATAAATACTACAAAGAATACAAAGTAAGAAGATATGGCTTCCATGGTACATCTCACAAATATGTATCAGGCAGAGCAGCGGCTATGCTTGGAAAAGATATCAAAGACTTAAAAATTGTTACCTGCCATTTGGGTAATGGTTCATCTATCACAGCTGTTGACGGTGGTAAGAGCGTAGATACATCTATGGGCTTCACACCTCTTGCAGGTCTTTTGATGGGTACACGCTGCGGAGATATCGACCCTGCTATTGTTACATTCTTAATGGATAAAGAAGGTATGTCTGCATCAGACATGGACAAAGTTATGAACAAAGAATCAGGTATTCTTGGTATTTCAGGCGTTTCAAGCGACTTCAGAGATGTAGAAGCAGCAGCTAAAGACGGTAATGAAGTAGCAGGAATTGGTCTTAATATGTTTGACTATCAGGTTAAAAAACTTATTGGTTCTTATGCTGCAGCTATGGGCGGT
>JAFWXG010000054.1 GCA_017523005.1 Clostridia bacterium | reverse complement strand
GTTATCATAGACTGGGTACCAGGACATTTTTGCAGAGACAGTCATGGTCTGTACAGGTTCGACGGAAAACCTTTGTATGAGTCTGATAATGAAAAAAAGGCAGATAATCCCGGCTGGGGAACTTGTAATTTTGATTTTTCAAGGACTTATGTTAAGTCTTTCTTAAAATCAAACGCAGATTACTGGATTGAAAAATATCATGTTGATGGTATTCGTGCTGATGCGGTTGCAAATATGCTTAGCTTTGATTTTTCCAAGCAACAATGCAATGAGCTTAAAAACCAATACGGCACTTATGAAAATATCGAAGCAATCTGCTTTTTAAGAGAATTAAATTCATATATAAAAGAAAAGTACCCTCATGTAATTATGTGCGCAGAAGATTCGTCTGACCGAGGAGGGATAACAGCTCCCGCTGAAATAGGTGGTTTGGGCTTTGCATTTAAGTGGAACTTAGGTTGGATGAATGATACATTAAAATATATGAAACACGACCCCATTTACAGAAAATCATTGCATGATAAAATGACTTTTTGTATGATGTATGCGTTTAATGAAAAGTTTATTTTACCTCTTTCGCATGACGAAGTGGTGCATGGGAAATGCTCGATGGTTGAAAAAATGCCGGGATACCGCGTAGATAAGTTTGCACAGCTTCGTGCATATTATACCTATATGTACGGAATTCCAGGCAAAAAACTGAATTTTATGGGGAATGAATTCGGGCAGTCGTTGGAGTGGAGATTTTATGAGCAACTCGAATGGCAACTTTTAAAATTCAAGGAATGTTCTTCTCTTAAAAACTTCTGCTCAGACTTAAATTATTTGTATTTGAATGAGCCTGCATTCTATGAAAAAGATACGGGTTGGGATGGCTTTAGATGGTGTAATGCAGGGGATGCTGACAGAAGCGTGTATTCCTTTACAAGGTTTGGAAACAAAAAGGAAGATACCCTTATCTTTATTATAAATTTCACTCCTGTACGATATGAAAACTATGAAGTGGGGGTTCCGTTTTTTGAAGATTATAAAGAGATTATAAACACTGATGACGGTGTTTACGGCGGAAACAATTTAAAAAACAGAGGGAGTATTATTCCCGAATATAAACAGACAGCTGAAATGCCATACACAATAAAGGTGAATTTGGCGCCATTTGGTGGGATGATTTTAAAGTATGATGACAAAATAAAAAAAGATTGACAGATTTAGCAAGGAAAGGATGAAAAGTATGGTAAAAAAAGAGATGGTAGCAATGGTATTGGCGGGCGGACAAGGATCCAGACTCAAATCACTTACCAAAAATGTGGCAAAACCAGCTGTAGCATTCGGAGGGAAATATAAAATCATTGATTTTGTCTTAAGTAACTGTGCTAATTCGGGTATTGACACCATAGGTATTTTAACTCAATACAAACCTTGGGGATTAAATGAGCATGTGGGTGTAGGACGCCCGTGGGATTTGGATGTAAACCATGGAGGTATTTCGGTACTTCCGCCGTACATGAGCGAAACAGGCGGAGACTGGTATAAAGGAACAGCAGACGCAATCTATCAGAATCGCTATTTTTTGGACACCTATGACCCCGAATATGTTTTGATTTTGTCGGGTGACCATATTTATAAAATGGATTATTCTGATATGTTAAATTACCATATCAAAAAGGGCGCAGATGCTACTATTGCTGTTATCGATGTGCCTTTGCATGAAGCATCAAGATTTGGTATTATGAATGTAACAGACGATTTGCGCATAAACGAATTTGAAGAAAAACCTAAAAACCCAAAAAGTACTTTAGCGTCTATGGGCATATATATATTCAATTATAAATTACTTAAAAAATACTTAAAAGCAGATGCTAAAGTTGAAAAATCTGCT
>JAFWXG010000053.1 GCA_017523005.1 Clostridia bacterium | reverse complement strand
GGCGAATTTGTTGCTTCCATCATAAGACTAACGCTGTCAATATCGTTGAAATCAAAGCCTTTGAAACAAATACCGACAAGGCTTCCTTCTAAAAATACTCGTATATTTTTAAGCGGACGTTTGATTTCAAGCTTTTTAATGTCCGGAAACAGATTGTTTATGGTAAAATGGCAGAAAACAGCGGTGCATCTGCTGTCACTATTCATGGAAGAACAAGAGATGAATTCTATTCAGGGGCCGCAGACTGGAATATTATAAAAAATGTAAAACAGACAGTTAACATTCCAGTTATTGCAAGCGGAGACATTTTGTCGAGAGACAGTATTGCAGATGTCAAAAGCTTGACAGGATGTGACGGAGTGATGATTGCTCGTGGTGCTCTTGGAAATCCGTTTATATTTTCAGATAAAAATTATTCTAAAGACGAAATTTTGGATACTGCACTTCGTCATTTATCATACATAATTGAGTGTAAAGGTGAAATGCAGGGCATAAAAGAAGCGAGAAAACATATGTGTTGGTATATAAAAGGGATGTACGGCGCAGCACATACAAAACTTATGATAAACACAAGTGAAACAAAGAAACAAATGGAGAACGCTATAAATTCTCTTAGATAAATAAAATATAGCTTGTATTTTCAAGCGGAATGGGGGAGAAAAGATGGATACACCAAAGTACAAAAGAGTTATTTTGAAAATCAGCGGAGAAGCACTTGCAGGAAAGGCTGGTGTAGGTTTAGACCAGGATGTTATAAGTGCTATTTGCGAACAGATTAAGGTAATCTCCGAAATGGGTGTTGAGGTTGGAATTGTTGTAGGTGGAGGCAACTTCTGGCGCGGAAGAACGGGCAAGAACAAAGGTATGGACCAGACCCGTGCAGACCACATGGGTATGCTTGCTACAGTTATTAACGCCTTGGCTTTATGCGATTCCTTAGAAAGCAAAAATGTACCTGTACGCGTACAGACAGCTATTGAAATGCGTCAAATCGCTGAACCTTATATCAGAGGAAAAGCTGTAAACCATTTAGGTAAATCTCGTGTTGTAATTTTTGGATGCGGTAGTGGTAACCCATTTTTCTCTACAGATACCGCAGCAGCATTAAGAGCTGCTGAAATAGAAGCAGATATCATCTTGCTTGCTAAAAAAGTTGATGCTGTATATGATAGTGACCCGAATATAAATCCAAATGCGGTACGATATGAAAATTTATCTTACATAGATATTTTAAATTCCAGACTTCAGGTTATGGACTCTACTGCAACTTCACTTTGTATGGATAATAATATTCCGATTTTAGTGTTCGGATTAGATGACCCAACTAATATTGTAAAAGCAGTTAAGGGCGAAAAAATCGGTACTATGGTTAAAGATAATTAAGTTTAAGGGAGGAATTATTTATGGGTAAGTATCAAGAAATTGAAACAAAAATGGAAAAAAGTATTGGTGTTTTAAAAAATGAGTTTGCATCTATTCGTGCAGGTCGTGCAAATCCTGCAGTTTTAAACAAAATTTCTGTTGATTATTATGGCGCAGCAACACCAGTTCCGCAGATAGGTACAGTTTCTGTTCCAGAACCAAGAACTCTCATGATTCAACCATGGGATGTATCTGTATTAAAAGAATTGGAAAAAGCTATTTTGGCTTCCGATTTAGGAATTACACCAACTAATGACGGAAAGGTTATTCGTCTTTCATTCCCGCCATTAACAGAGGAACGCAGAAAAGAAATCGTTAAAGGCTTATACAAAACAGGCGAAGATACAAAAGTCGCTATTCGTTCTATTCGCAGAGATGCTATTGAAACCTTTAAAAAACAGCAAAAAAACAGCGAAATCACTGAAGATGATTTAAAGGGTATCGAAAAAGATATTCAAAATCTCACTGACAATGCTGTAAAAGAAATAGATAGTATTGTTAAAGCAAAGGAAGCTGAAATTCTTGAAATATGAGATTGATAAATCCCGTATTCCAAATCATATCGGGATTATAATGGACGGAAACGGCAGATATGCTACATTACGCAATCTGCCAAGAACCGAAGGACACAAAGCTGGCTCTGAAAATTTAAAAACAATTATAAGATATGCTAAAGATATTGGCATAAAAGTTGTAACTGTATATGCTTTTTCAACCGAAAACTGGAAGCGCCCTATAACTGAAGTTAAGGGGATAATGAAGCTTTTGTCCTGTTATTTGGGAGATTGGCGTCATCAGCTTGGTGATGATAATTTAAAGATAAAGGTAATTGGAGATG
>JAFWXG010000052.1 GCA_017523005.1 Clostridia bacterium | reverse complement strand
TATGAAAAAGAAATGTCTGCACCTATTTCAAGGACTAATTTATATGAACTGATGTATAAAATTTTGCCTGACATGAAAAAAAGCCTTACGATTGATTTTTTAAAAAACAACCGCAAGGCAAAATTACCTGTTTGTTTCGAAGATGAGCCTTATAACCACAAGGAACACCGAAAAATATTAGCAGAATCGCCCATGTTTAAAGATAAAAAATTTAAACTAATTTATGCATCAGACTGCGTATTTTTAGTATCAGACGATTTGGTTACAGATGTTACTAATCTTCTTTAAAAAACTTTAAAGCAAGCTCTTCATCTGTTTTAATTTGAGCTTTAAGTTCTTCTAAATTCAAAAATTTCTTTTCCGAGCGTAATTTCTTATAGAAAATTATGCTCGCTTTTTTTTGGTATAAATCTTCGTTTGTGTCAAAAAGATATGTTTCAATTACAGGACTGTCATTCCCTATTGTAGGCTTAACGCCAACATTCGTTACACTTAAATATTCTTTTTCATCAATTACTGTTTTTGTTGCATATACGCCAAATTCAGGCAAAATTTGTTTGATATCAGGAATAATATTTATTGTTGGAAAGCCTAATGATGTTCCTATATGATTTCCGTGAACAATTTCTCCGTCTATGAAAAATTTGTATCCTAAATTTTTATTTGCACTTTCAATATTTCCGTTTTTGATTGCTTCTCTTATTGAAGTGCTTGAAATCACACTTCCGTTTTCTTCCAGTAACGGAATAATTTCTGTTTCAATTCCACACTCATTGCAAAGTTGTTTTAAAAGTATTGAGGTTCCCTCTCCCTTTTTTCCGAATGTATAGTGTTCTCCTACTACAACACATTTAGCATTCAGCTTTTCTTTCAAAATATTAGTTACAAATTCCTGTGGTGTAATATCCAAATAATCTTTATCAATTTTTCTGAAAATTAAAAAATCGGGATTTAAATAAGCTTCTATAATTTTTTCTTTTGCTGAATTTAATGTAATATATTTTAAATCTTCCCCTAAAACTATTTTAGGATGTTCTTCAAAAGTATATACAACAGAGGCACAGTTAAACTCCTTTGCCTTTTCTATACATCTTAAGATAACTTTTTTATGTCCTCTGTGCATACCGTCAAAATTTCCTAATGCAACACAGCAGTTTTCAAAGTTGATTTTGTCATCAGGAAGAGTAATTATTTTCATAAAGTTTCTCCTTTTACGGCATCCTCAGGCGAAAGCAAAACATCATCAATTTTGCCCTCATTATACAATGCTTCAAAAGTTTCTAATGATATTGAATTCTCAACAGAAAACCTACCACAATGTGTTCTTTCAAGAGCACTCATATAAGCACCGCAACCTAAAGCCTCGCCGATATCTGCGCAAAGTGTACGAATGTATGTACCCTTTGAACAGTGAACTGAAATTTCAAATGTTTTTTCTTTTTGGTCAAAGTTTAAAAGTTTAATGTCGTAAATAGTAACATTTCTTGGCTTTCTTTCAACTTCAATTCCTTTTCTCGCTAAATTATAAAGCTTTTGACCGTTAATTTTAATAGCCGAATACATAGGCGGTATCTGACTTATTTCGCCAATAAAGTTCTTTAAAACCTCTTCTACATCTTTTTTTGAAATTCCATCTGTCGGCATTGTTGTTAAAATTTCGCCTTCTGCGTCTTGTGTATCAGTTGTTATGCCTAATTTTACTTGAGCTTTATAGCCCTTATCTCCGTCCATTATCATTTGCGAAAGCTTAGTCGCTTCCCTGCCTATGCAAATAGGCAAAACCCCTGTTGCTAAGGGGTCTAAAGTGCCTGTATGTCCGACCTTTTTTATGCCTGTTATTCTTCTTATAACAGCTACAACAAAGTGTGAACTTTTACCTAAAGGCTTATTTATATTAACAATTCCTGTCAAAAGAACTCCTCCAAAGCTTTTAATATAACACATTTTGCCTTTTTAACAGATGTGTTTTGTAATGTACATCCAGCAGCACGAAGATGTCCGCCACCGCCAAACTTACTGCAAAGTTTTACAGCATCAATATAAAAGTTAGTTCTAACACTTACCTTTGTGTTTTTATCGACCTGCTTAAGCAAAATGCCAATTTCAACATCTTCAACACTTTTTAAAATATCAATTAAACCTTCTGTGTCCTCTTTTGTTGCACCAATTTTGTTTAAGACTTTGTCATCCACTGTCACAAGTGCAACTTTGCCGTCAAAATAATATTTCATATTATCTATAACATAGCTTTGAGCTTTTAATGCAGATTTTGTGTTGGTAACAAATAATTTTTTGTTGTAAAACACATAATCTGCACCATTTTCAATCAACATTCCTGCAATAGCGTGAGTTTTGGGAGTTGTGTTTGAAAAGCAAAATGAACCTGTATCAGATGCAACAGAACCATATACCAAAGATGCGATTTCTTGAGTCCATTTGATATTCATTTTCTCATAAATGTCAAACAAGACTTCCCCTGTAGAAGATGCTTCAGGATAAACAAGGTTTTCTTTTGCATACCCGATATTAGACACATGATGGTCGATATTTACTGTGTTTTCTGATGCTTCAAACATCTCTTTATAAATGCCAAGTCTTGCAATATCTCCGCTGTCTACAGCAATACAACAAGAGTATTCCTTTTTCTGTTCAGGCAAGCTGGTAAAATACTCCTTACCATAATGGTCTGCCATGAATTTGAGGCGTTTAGGAGCTTCGCCTGATATATATACATCAGCTATTTTTCCTAAAGACTCTAAAACAAGAGCGAGAGAAAATATTGAACCTAATGCATCGCCATCAGGCGAAACATGAGTGAACAAAGCGAATTTATCATTATTTGTTAATGTTTCAATTATCTTGTTCATCTTCTGTTTCTCCTATATTCAAATCATTTAAAACCTTGTTAATGTGAGCACCATAAGCTATAGATGTATCTAAAACAAAGTTGATTTGAGGGGTATATCTTAAATTTA
>JAFWXG010000005.1 GCA_017523005.1 Clostridia bacterium | reverse complement strand
CAGCTTCTGCTTCGGGGAATAAATACAACTCCCATTCGTTTTCAGCAAATAATTCGTCGCCTTCTAATGTAATATAGAGCTTCAATTCCTTAGCGTCAAGAGTTTTTGGCAGAACAGTTTTGAAATTATAAATTTTTGAAACCTTGCCTCTCTTGATTTCTGAAATTTGTGCAATCTGTTTGTCTATTATTTTGCCGTCTGACATAATTCTTACATTTAAAGTTGCATCAATTAAGTCTTTTTGACCGTAGTATGATGTGTACACATTAAATGAAAATTCGCTTCCTGAAACTAAGTTTACACTCTTTTCAATGTCAGTAAGCACGACTGTTTCGGAGTTATACATCAAAACATTTTTAACTGTTTCACTTGGCTTTAATTCATAGAATTCATTCATCATACCAACTGAATAGCCGAATGTATGCCAGTGAGTATCAACAGGTCCTAAAAAGTCATAACCTGCAACATTATCACTTCTTCTCAACTGTTCGAAGCAGTATTTTCTCATTCTGCGTTGCCATTCAGCTGAGTTTCTGTAATATGTTGGTGCTTTATGGAATACTCCTTTTTTCTTTAGGTGTTCTTCAATTGAACTGTAAAATCTTGATGCGCCAATTCTTGTTCCCTCGTATCTGTCTTTTAAGGATACATCAATATATGTACCATCAATACAAATTTCATGGCTTAATCTTGGCTTATTGTAAACTTTGCTCCATTCATCGCTTTGGACAGGGTCAGCGGTTGGAGAGAAGTAGCTGAATTTACCGTTCGCATAGCTATTATAAATATCGCAGAATTTACTTACTGTATCAATTCTTGGCGGATAATGTTCAAATGGTGTATCAACTATCTTTTCCTCATCAAGTTCTGAAAATCCTCTTACCATGTATTCAACACCGCGCATAGCGCTCATGGGCGAGAACAATGAGTCTGTATTTTCGTGAACGACAACGGAACATTTTCTTAAATGTTCAATAAATGGGTCGTCCAACATCAGCTCGTTTCCGCAACAGTATATAACAACGCTTGTGTGTCTGCGGCAGGCATTTACAATCTCTGCCCAGTGCTCTACTGTTGTATTGTTAGGACATTCAACCTGAACTAACATACCAAGTTCGTCTGCAGCCTGCAGATATTCCTCTTCGGGAACAAAGGTATGAAATCTCATGAAGTTGAATCCAACTTCTTTTATTTTCTTTATATTGTTTCTGTAAAAATCTCTGTCGTGGTCGGGGTGCACTGTAAGCGGGAAATATCCGTGCTCACACACACCTCTTAAGTAATACGGATAGCCGTTAAGTTTCATGTGTACGCCGTCGGGAAGAAGTCTTCTTACGCCAAACTGACGGGTTAAAACACTTTTACCGCATATAATTTTTAATGTATAAAGCTTGGGATTTTCAGGACTCCACTTTTCAAGGTTTGAAGTATCAAAATCAAATTTATCTTTTGCTTCTCCGCTTATTATAAGTGTGTTCCCGTCATAAACTTCCCATTTTACATCTGTGCTTTCTGTCAAAATTACAGTTGCATCAATTTTTGAGCAGTCTTCTGCAACATATAAATAGACATCTCTTAATGGAGACTGATAAAATCTTATTTCCACATCTCCTGTAATACCGCCTGTACATTCATTTGCGGCACGGGAAGTTAAGCCAACAACAGGCTCGCCGTCATATCCCTCAAGACGATGATTTGAGATAGACATAAATATCTCGTTTTCGCCTTTTTTAAGTAAATCACTTGGAATTTCAAACTCAAATTCTGCACTATACCCTTCGTGTCTGCCTAAGTATTTGCCGTTAATCCAAAGAGATACTGCGTTTTGAACACCGCCAAAATAAATGGTTGCAGGGCCTTTTACATCGTCACACTCAAAAGTTCTTTTATAGAAAAAGTTACCCTCTATATTAGGAAGTGCCATGTCAGGGAAATCTCCGGCGATAGGATACTCCTGAACGCCATACTGTGGATTTATCCTAAACTTAGCCCACATAACAGTATATCTGAACTGCTCCATCATGTCTTCCCAATATCCCGGAACAGCATTTTTAATCACTTCGAGTCTTATATCTGCAGGGATTTCTTCTGAAAGATATTTGTCAATACTGTACGCCATCTCCCAGGT